>JBEDKY010000074.1:0-2864 GCA_041171905.1 Pseudomonadota bacterium | reverse complement strand
CCGACAATTTGCGCGGCATCCAAATCTTTGGTCTCGCCAAGAATGGTCATCACTAACGCCAGACTCGCGAGTCCGCCGAAGTATCCCAGTCCCCAGCCGATACCCGAGATGAGCCCGATGTTGTCTTTGTTTGCCAAGTCGGGCAGAAAACTTCCGCAAAAAGTTTCGCTGAGCATGAAAGCCGCATTGCTGATGGTGATGAGCAGAATTGCCAGTGCGATATTTCCCTGTCCGACAAAAAACAGCAGCGCGGTTGCCACTGCGCAGATGACGGTGGTGTAGGCGAGATAGCGTTTTTTACGGCCGCTGAGGTCGCAGATGGCGCCTGCAAGCGGTGACAAAATCAGCGCGAGCAGCGTGGATGCACTCATTGCAATTGTCCAATAGGTGTCGCGGGACGTGGATTCCTTCGGAACGATGTGTTCAACAAAAAATGCCGAGAACACCGCGGTGATGACCACCGTCGTGTAGCTCGAGTTGGCAAAGTCGAACATCGCCCAAGAGAAAATTTCTTTTTTGCTGACGCTCTTTTGTGTTTCGATTGGTTCGGCAGTGAGTGCCTGCGAAGAAGCGGCGACTTGTATTTTCCTTGTGAACATCTGCAAACGTCCTCATGTGAAGTCTCAGCAGCAACGCCTGACCCAACAACAGTAACATTGCAGCTACAGGCTCACCGACCAGAGCTGCCGCAGATTTGGCGTTCAGTGCCTGACGTAGTCGGAGAGCTTTTTGCCGACCCGTCCGACGCTGCCGAGTGAGAATGCTTTTGGCAGCTCACCGACGAGTGGCATGATGTAGTCATAAAATGCATTCGTCACACCGTTGCCCGCGGCGTTGATCATGTGGGCGGGAACCAATTTGGTTTTTTGCGCAACCAGCGAAAGGTCGGCGAGTGCTGGCATACTTGTATAGGGAGAGTCGGAGATTCGTTTGATGATGACGGTTTGATCGGTTTCACCGCGCATCATGTAATCAACTGCGGCAACACCGACCTCAAATGCCTCCAGCTGGTCGACGTGCGAGACCACGCCTGGCAACGAACGCTGCAGATAGCCCCACGTGTCCGATCGGACGCGCAGTTTTCCGAGCTGCTGACGAACCTGAATGTGCTTCTCAACAATCTTGGCAAGGTGGTCGCCCAATTTGCCCGAGCCGGACAACTGGGCGTTTCCGAATTCATCTTTCTCTCCGGCAAAGCGCGAGTTCTTCAACTGATCGGCAATTCCCTCGGCAACTACGACAGTGGCGCGGCCCAGACGGTCGTAGGTGTTTTGGATGTCGCTGAGGAACTGCTCTTCACAAAACTTATGTTCAGGCATGTAGATGAGATGCGGTCCGCAATTTTCCGGTTCTTCATTTTCAACACAGCGGCGCGCGAGCGCACTGGCGGCGGCAATCCAGCCTGCGTGACGTCCCATGCAGATATTGATTTTGACTCCGTTGTAGAAGCTTCGGTTGTCGAGATCATCTCCGAGTAGAACATGTGCGGCGACGCGCGCAACACTTCCATAACCGGGGCAGTGGTCGGTTTCCATCAGATCGTTATCGATGGTTTTTGGAACATGAAGAATCTGCAGGTCGTGTAGACGTGCGTTGGCTTCGCTGCGGATGAGTTGCGCCGCTTCGGCTGAATCGTTGCCGCCAATGTAAAACACAAAGCGGATGTTGTGCTCTGCAAAAACTTCAAACAAGCGATCGAGGTCTTCAACTTTAGGTTTCAAGCGCGCAGAACCGAGCGCAGCGCCGGGGGTGTGTGCAAGTCCATTGAGGATTTGTTCGGGCAGTGTGCTCAGGTCGAGGAGGTTTTCATGCAACAGGCCATGCAGTCCGTGAAAAGCTCCAAACACAGTTTTGATTTTATGTGAGTGCTGACGCGCTGAGGTGAGAATTCCCGCCAGCGTTTGATTGATGACAGCAGTTGGACCACCAGATTGAAGAACAAGAGCGTTGGCGCGGGCATAAGACACGGCAGAGAGTCCTCCATGGCAAGGGGCTGTGCACCGACAGCAGCCTAGAGAGGAGGACTCACAATCACCGTTTCAGCGGTTGTTGCGCCACACTCCCTCGAGGCGCTCGGCTCCGGTTGAAACATAACTAACCGGAATTCCGAGATTATTCTCGATACGTTCGACGAATTTTTCGAGTGATTCGTCTAATGTATTTTTTACACCTATCACACGTTGCCAGCCGGATTCAAATTCCACAACCGGTTCGATGCTCTCCCACGCCACGGCCGTCATCGGCCAGCCGCTCATCAGCTGTCCGGTCCGCTTGTCTTTGTATGCTGTGACGATTCCGACGTGATCCAGTCCGCACAAAACATCTGACTTCATCAGAGCCAGACTCGTGTATCCATTGACGCAGGCCATGTAACGAAGTGCCACAAGATCGAGCCAACCAATGCGGCGTGAGCGACCGGTTGTCGAACCGAATTCGTTCCCGCGCTCGCGGATGGCTTCTTCGAGTGAACCGCTCAGTTCACCGGGGAAGGGGCCGTGCCCAACACGCGTGCTGTAGGCCTTGGCAACACCAATGATGTTGGCGATGCGTGTCGGCGGCATGCCGATTCCGCCTGCGCAGGAGCCGGAAATCAGATTACTTGAAGTGACGTAAGGATAGGTTCCGTAAGAAACATCCAGCAGTCCACCCTGCGCGCCTTCAATCATCACGCGCGCTCCATCGTTGAGGCGGTTGTGGACGATCATCGCAACGTCTTTAAGATAGGGGCGGAGGAACTGGCATGCCTGAATGAATTCGCTGAGAGTTTCGGGCGTCAGACCATCGGCCAGCGGATGTCCGCTTCGTGCAAAGTTTTCTAAAAAACCTGGGCTCACACAATCCGCCAGACGCGGTGCGTCGCGGTG
>JBEDKY010000073.1:0-16709 GCA_041171905.1 Pseudomonadota bacterium | reverse complement strand
GAAGAAAGCATCCCAAAGGTCGTCGTAAGGTTGGTCGCAAGAAGCGTCGTCTTCTCCGCCGCCGTCGCGCAGCGAGAACCGGTGGTAAGTAAGCCTCGCTGAAGGGAGCCTGCGACAGCAGGCCCTTCGGGTTTTGCCACTGCAAAAGACTCGGGAGACGTCCCGAGTCTTTTTTTATGCCCAAAGAAACTCTTTTCTGCGCTAAAAAATTTTTGCGCTTGCACCCGACGTCAACACGTCGTCAACCACTCCTCAAAGATTGCCTCACAGGCTGGCAGGCGAGCTGAGTTATCCACAAGTTATCCACATGGCCAGTTGTCCAAGAAACTCTTGTGCGCGTTGCTGCAAAATGACGCCCTCACAGGCTTATGCACAAAAAAAAACCGAGGCCGCTCGGGCCTCGGTCGATCGCCGCTGTGAAGCGGTCTTTGGATTAACGCTTCGAGAACTGGAAGCGTGCACGTGCTGAACGCAAGCCGTACAGTTTGCGCTCTTTGCTGCGCGGGTCACGCGTCACAAAGCCTGCAGCTTTGAGCGTGGGGCGAAGTTCTGCGTTGTACGCCATCAGCGCACGGGTGATACCGTGACGAATTGCGCCCGCCTGACCGGAAAGTCCGCCGCCGATGACGTTGACGTTGATGTCGACTTTGCCATTGAGGGCAACAAGCTTGAGCGCCTGCTCGACGACCATGCGTGATGTCGGACGCTTGAAATAGTCTTCAAGTGTGCGGGAATTGACGGTGATCTTTCCCTTGCCTTCCTTGAGATAAACGCGGGCAATTGCAGTTTTGCGTTTGCCGAGACCGGTGAAATATTTGATGGCCATTTTTGAAGCCTTCCTTAATTAATCCGTTAAAACCAGAGTGATTTAAGCTTGCGTGCGGGCAGGAAGCTGTTCGGGCTTCTGCGCTGCATGCGGATGTTCAGTTCCCGTGTAAACCTTCAGGTTTCTGAACAACTCACGGCCGAGAACGTTGTGCGGAAGCATGCCCTTGACTGCGAGCTCGATGAGACGCTCAGGGTGCTTTGCACGGATGTCAGCAGCAGTGAAGGACTTCAATCCGCCAAAGTAACCTGTGTGGCGGTAGTACATCTTTGTGTTTTCCTTGGTGCCCGCCAGACGGATTTTCTCGGCATTGATGACGATGATGTTGTCACCGGTGTCGATGTGTGGGGTGAAGATAGGCTTGTGTTTGCCGCGCAGAACGTATGCAATTTGCGAAGCAAGACGGCCGAGGGTTTGTCCTTCGGCGTCAACAATAAACCACTTCTTCTGAACTTCAGATGGCTTGGCGCTGTATGTTTTCATTTCCAAAACTCCACGTGATTTTCACTACAGAAAACCACTCTGTGACTGCTCCGCCTTCATTTGTTTTTGGCATCTCCGAAACTCAAACCACAGGGCGTTATCACAACGCAAAGTCCGAATTCCCCAGACGCCGGCCACTCGTGAACCGACGGATGTTATCTGCAAGCGTGACCAAAACGCATAGCGCCGGATGAACACCGTGGAGTGGCTTCTGTCCGCCGAATCTGCGCGTGCCAGTCATCTGACACACACGCAAAAGACAACCTCTGCGAACCCAGCCTAACCGGGCATAATGGACGCAGGCTGCCCCTTATAGTGAGAGGACACGCTGTGGTCAACCTTGATTTGCTATCCAAAAACGCAGCCCCCCTTTTACCTGTCGGGGGGGTGGTCGACACCGTCGTCGTGAGGCTCGGTCGCCTGCTGGCCAACAAGCTTTTAGAGAGTGGCTGCACAACGGCTGCCCAGTTACTTACATACGAGCAAAATGAGACCTCTGCACACGAAGAGTGCGACCTTTATCTGGTCGAACTGGAATGTGATTTAATTAACAATATCAGGTCAATAACAGCGCTGTCGGCACTCCAGTCGCGACTGGCGGTAGTGGAAGACGGTCTGCTGGTCCTGTTGGCACAGCGGGCGCGCAAAGAACTCAATACGATTAGCGAAGATCCCCCTTTGGCAACCCGTCTGGCGCACGAAATCGAGGCGATTTTCTCAACCTCGCCGCTGCGCGGAGCTCAGGGAAGAGAATTTGAGCGCCTGCAGGCCAGCTTGCTGTCGGCCGTTCAGCAAACATGCCAGCACCTACTTGGTAGGCCACATATCAGCTGGACCGATGTGATGAAGGCCGACAAGCCAATCCCCGCCGCCGACTTGCTGCATTGGGCGAGCCGCTTGGCGCAAGGGGTCTCGCTCGTGAGCAGTGTCATGCACCGCCTCGAGGGTTACTTTGGCAAAGACCCGACCGAAGAGAGCAACCGCGGTGCACCGGCCACCTACCGGCAGCTTCATAAATTCAGGCAAAAACCGGTGCACAGGATCGGGCAAAGCAAAGGTTCCGCCAGCAAATTCCTGCGCCGCCGCTGGGAGGATGAATCCGCTCAGCTCATGGCGGAGCGAAACTTCCACGCATTCGCCGTCTGTGTGGATAACGTGTTGACAACCATGTCCGAACATCTCGAAGTCTGGAGCAAACACGAAATGCACCGCACGGCAAAAGCCAAGCCGCGCCTCATTGAAGTGGAAAACTTTTTTTACGTCGATGGCATGCGCAGATCACTGCACCAGCTGGGCGAAACTCTCGACGACGCACTCATCTGCGCCGACAAACTGCTCGACTATTGCCAAGAAACCAGTGTTGCTGCCGCCGAACTGATGGATGACGAGATTTGGTCACTGTATCCAAAAATCAATCGCGAAAATTTGAAACAGGCCAGACTCAGAGTGCGTCATTCCGACCGCTTTTTTCCGCTGAGTGTTGCACACAGGGAATGGATTAGTCAGCTGTCTGAACAAGCTCTGGCGCCGCGGGTTTGACCTGCGGCTGTGCGGGTGAGCCCTCGTCTCCGAACTCCGGCGCAGCCTCATAGAATTTTTCGCCGATGAGAATAATGATGGGCGAAAACAACTCGTCCTGCTGCAGCAAAACGTGGTGAGCCTTGGCAAGCTCCAACGTCGCCATGATCGTCACAATCAAGTCATAGCGAGTTTCGCAGTCCTCAAACAATTCCCGCAGGGTCACATGCTGCGTCAACTCGAGGCGACGCTTGATGACCACCATACGACTCTGGATTGTTACTTTCTGGGCACGCACCTTCACAGTGGGCGCAGTCTGGCTTTGCGCAAAGCGCAACAGCATTCTCTCGAAAGCGATCACCAGAGAAAACGAATCACCCTTAATGGGAGCAAGCAACTTGTCGTACTCGTCTTCTCGTCGGACACATTCTCCGCTCGGAAAGACATCGCGGCCGAGAATACTCAGCCGGTCGAGCCTCTCGCAGGCCTCGCGGATTGCCTCGAACTCGAGAAGCGATTCTACCAGCGGACGGCGCGGGTCATCTGCGGGAATGTCTTCGAGCGACTGCGCATCCACGAGTTTGTTTTGCAGAGCAGGAACGAGCAGGTTGGCCTTGATTTCCAGGAGCTGCGCAGCCATCGCCAGAAACTCACCCGCCGAATGAAAATCGAGCATCGGAGCGTTGCGCAGAAAAACCAGATATTGTTCGGCAACCAGAGAAATAGGAATGTTGAAAATATTGATTTCCTGCTGCTTGATGAGATGCAGCAGGAGGTCGAGCGGACCATCAAAATTTTCAAGGCGTAGATACATGCTTTTTTTGCTCAAATGTTCCGTGTGCGGGTAAGATACGCACAGCATCTGTGTCTGGCAAACCCACAGAACCGTGGAGCTACCCCTAAATGCCTAAAATTGCACGCACTCTAGTTGGTTTTGGCTTTCTTTGGATGTCGCTCTGGGCGACCTTTGGCGCGCTGATGGGAGCCAAACTGAACAATGCCCTGCTCAGCGAAGACAACGGCTGGCTGGGCGGGCTGCAACGCTCCATCCTGCGCAGCGCACACGCCCACATGAACATCATGTCTCTGGTCCTCATTGCACTTGGTCTGACCTATGTGGCTGCGCGCCGACGTGCATCTGAAAAGACGCTTGTGACGTGTGCTCTGAGCACCATGGGAGGAACTGTCGTCTTTGGACTCGGGCTGGTCTGTGAGTCATTCTTTCCGCCGCAGCGTGGAGCGATTCCTTGGGCATCTGCCATCACGGCGCTCGGAGGTATTGTCTATATACTTGCAGTCGGCTTATGGGGACTTGTTTTTCTCGGACGCAGCCGAAATGATCAGCCCGATGAACGGATCGCAATGAAATGACGCCCCCGCGCGACACAGCAGCTACGCACGCGAAAATAACAACTCAGACCGATCGGCCTGTACCGATGTTGATTGTGCGAATTTCGGCCATCGGCGACACCATTCTTGCCGCACGAACGCATGCGATTGCGCGGCATAAAGGATACGCACCATATTTGCTGACCCATTTGAGCAACGCTTCGCTCTTGCATTGCATGCCGCAACTAGCCGGAGCCTGTCTGTCTTCAGACAACGGCTTGAGCTTCCTACTGCGATCGGCAGAGAGCGGCGAGATGCTGCCAGTTGATGGAAAAACATTCTCGTCCGCAATCGGAGAAGACCTCTCTCATCAACAAAATGCGGCTGAAAAACAACTGCGCAGAATTCTGAACGTCGTTGATCTTCAGGCCACGCGCCGCAGCCGGCGCGCCATTGCAAAGCTTGAGCAGTTGATGACGGGTCAGGGCATTTCAGTGAACATACACACAGTGCACAAACTCACCCTCTGGCGGATTGTGCTCGTCGTCTGGAGTTTTTTTGCCCGCAGGCAGTTTCACGGCAGGGTGCCGCCGGCATGGCTGCAAAACAGACTCAAACCTGTTCATGAGCTGCAAAGCAAAGTAATGGGAAAATTACCCGACATCGGCAGTCATCGAGAGGGCTTGGCAGAACTACCGGTATTGACGATGCCGTCGGCTTCATCCACCAACAAAAACGCACAACCCTATGTTGTTTTTTTGCTGGGCTCGAGCTACCGGCTGAAGAGCTGGCCGCGTGAATATTTTCGCGCGCTCATCGAACAAATCTTAAACCACACCGAACTTCAGATTGTGCTCTGCGGTGGAAAAGACGACCGGACTGCGGGCGAATATCTCGAGTTTGCCCACCAAGACCGAATTCGCAATCTGACCGGTGCAACCTCGCTCGCTGAAACCCTCACTTGGATTGCCGGCGCAAAATATGTTGTCACCGGTGACTCGTTCGCCAGTCATGCGGCCGATCTTCTGGGAACGCCCGCAAGTGTATTGTTTGGCTCGACTCACCCGCTGCTCGGCTTTGCCCCCAAGGGAACACACACCACCGTGCACCACTCCGGACTCTCTTGCAGCCCTTGCAGCCGACACGGACAGGGCGAGTGCAGATTCAAGAATCTGAGGTGTCTGACCAGCATAAAACCTGAACAAGTGTTCTCTAAAATAGAGCATTCTCTGAACATTTCCTGTCAGAATCATGACAACCGAGCGCCACTGGTTTGACTCTTGACCTTTCAAATCCGCGAAAATCAATGAAAATCGAGTCAAGGGGGTATGTCTGATTTGCTAACTGCACGCACACCGACAAACCAATCTGGGTGGCTGCCCGCATTTTTATGCGCTGCAGTGCTTACGTTTGTTGCCTGCACGAAAAGCAAAACGACTCCTGCTGTCGAACAAGACACACTGACGACCGACATGACCGCGCACAATTTTGCGACCGGAGGCTATTCTGTTTTGGATGGCGGCTGGAGTGCGGTTGACTTCAAGGGCCATATTTTACCAGACGACAGATACGGTAAAGAAAACTTTCTGCAATTCGACGGCGAGCGCAAGCAAATACAGTTTTTTACGCTCGACAGTGAAGCGCGCAGCGGAGTTCTGCCCAGTCCGACACCCGAAGAACCTGTCAGGGCTGAAACGGCTCTGAGCGAACTGCTCCGCAGCGAACCCAACGTCAACTCAGCCAACGCCCTGCTCTCGTTCATCCGGCTCGGCGCACTCGCCAAAGATTACAGCATCGGACAGCCTAAAGCGGTGACTTTGCCTTTTACAATCGTGACCAACCGTGATGAACTTCCTTACTCACCAAAGCCCGGCGCTGGGCCGGAGTGGAACCAGTTCATCCGTGACTATTGCGGCGGCTTTCAAAATCCGAGTCTTGGCTTCATCTGGCTGGATACGCACCGCAAATATTGTTTGAAAGTTTGGAACGGACAGAACAGGCAGCTCATGCGCCTGCGTGCACTCGTCAGCCTGCCGCGCAGCAATACCTCTTCTGTACTCGAAGCCCGAGTCAGTCCTTGGATCACGCTCACCCGCTCGGTAGCTGCGCCGACACCCACCGCAGTTCCCGAAGCAGAACTTTCGCAACCTTCGGTTCCTGCAGACTCGGCGAAAAAATAATCAGACGATTGCCCACAGCACAGGATCTTCACCCAGCCAAAAAATAATATCCGACAACGATGCACGTGCACGAACAAAAGGTGAGAATCTAATCGCCCAGCGATACTCAAGCGCAGAGGTGGGCTGCGAAAGCTCCTCAACAACAACCGGCAATCCCGACTGCGCAAGCAGACTGCGCATTTCATCGGCCGACATCACCAGTGTCCGCAGGTGTGCACGTGTGGCCGGCCATTGCTCCTCGATCTCGGCATGCTTTTCTTGCGCCTTGATCCAGAGCTCGCTTTTCTTCAGATAGTCGGCAGTGAAAATGTCGCAGGCACGATCAATATCCTCCTGCAAAGATTCGAGACCTTTTTTGCGTTCATCCGCCGTGAGTGCAGCTTCCGCTGCACCATAATAGGGGGCTGTCACCAACAGCTGTCGTATGATTCGTTTTACCTGCTCCGCCGTCGCCGGACGGTGACTGTGGACATCAATTTTTTCGAGCGCCAGCAGCTGATCAAAAGACTCGGCACTGGAAAGACTCGCAAGTGCAACTTGTTCGCCGTGCCAGCAGAGCGGACGACGGCTCGTCAGTCGCAAAAAATCAAGAGCATGGCTGATGGTATGCTCATATCCGCTCAAAGGAGTTGTCTCGCCGGAAACAGACATGGCAATTCCCGCCATTGCGAGTGTTGCCGAGAGTTCTTCCGCGGCCGTATGACTGACAGGCCACTTATTCAACTCCGGAGCGGAATTTTTCAAAATTTCAGAAAACGGTTCCATCAATCGGAACGCCAGTTCGTCGTAGCGCGCGGCGACTCCAAAACGCCATGCCAGATACCAATCACCATAGGCGACGAAACGCGCGAGCAAATCACCGTAACCAGCGCGTGTCATTGCTGCAGGAGCGGCCGAGAGCACCGGTGCAAACCACAGACAATGATCGACCCGACGCGAAAGTCGCGTGCGCTTTGCGCCAGATTCTTCGAGAACGGCAAAGTGCGATGTGAATGCGGTCACGGTCAGAGCCGTAGGGACCACAACAAACGGAATGTCATTCCAAGAGAGTTTGAAAAGCGCGTGCTTGACGATGTCGGTCACCGAGCCGCTGCCGAGAACTACAACAGCTGACACGCGCAGAGTGGACAAATGCTTTGCAAGAATTGCCACCGCCGAGACGGAAGCGTGTACGTCATCGGGCTGCACGCCCAGCAATTCTGCAAGAGACACTTTTTCTACAAGACGCTTTTCTCCTTCGAGCAGCTGCACAAGGAGATCGTCAGCCGAAAGATCACCGCATCCGGACTTCTTGAAAACGCCGTCTGAAATCAAAAGAACCGGCAACCGCATGTCAGTACCGATCGTCGCCACCAGTGCCCGCTGCAGCGTATGTTTGTCGGCAGCAAAACTATTCGCCGTAGGCAACCTCAGTTGCTCGGCAGGCAGCGCTGCTGCAAGGGTCTCCTCGACGAGAGTAAAGCTCTTGGACGAATGAATATTGCTCATGACTATCCTCGGTTCAACGCGGCATTCAGAGGACCGGGCGTCTCTCGGTGATGCGCATGCGGACTAGACAGTACGCACAAAACCCAATGATGAGAAGAGAAATTCCGCTGGAAGTAGAAATCTGTGTGGCAAAAAAAGTTCCACGTGGGTCGCCGCGAAAGCTCTCATTGAAAATCCGGTGTGCGGCTGAAAGCAGAGCTATCCAGGCTGCGGTGCGACCGCCGCGGCCTTTGTTTCCCTGCGGGTAATAGTGTCGGAGAAGAAAAAAACCGAGCCCTGCAATCAGCCAAGAGGCAACTGTCTCCTCGAGCTGCACGGGATACCTGTAGAGCCCCCCGTCACGCAAAACATCGAAACGCACTGCCCACCATGGCGGCTCGGACTGATTGAGCACAGGCATTCCGTAGTCATCACCATTGAGAAAACAACCAATCCGGCCCATACCCAGAGCGAATACTCCGCCCAAAATTCCACAATCGAGTGCCAGCTTGAGATCCACACCCTGCCGGTGGATGTATACGCTCCCCAGCACGACGGCTGCACAAGCTCCTCCGTAAAAAGTCATCGGACCAATTGAAAAAAGCTCGATAACGAACTGTGCCGCCGTGGTCACCTCGAATTGTTCAACAACAATGCTCAGCGCACGCGCCCCGAACCATCCGGAGAGGTAACAAATCACAAACAACGTATTCAAAGACACAAGAAAGCGTTCTGCCTGAGCACCGTCTGCAGCGCGCTGCTGCACCAGCCGGCCGGCAATATGAGCGAGTGCATAGGCCGATAGGGCAGCCAACACAAAAAAGAAATGCCAGGAAGGAACTCCCCAGCCAAAAATCTCAAACAGGATAGGACGCATCCGAACTCCCGCCCGCGCCTGCGCGGCGCGATTTCACACAAAGCAGACGTTAATGACCGGTCTTCATTCCGGTTGTTTTTGGATCTTGTGCAGCAGGTGCCGAGCCCATCTGCGGCTCTTCCACGCGAGCTGGAATTTCGCGCGCAAAAGTCGGGTTGATAGTGGCAACCCAACGCGGGCCGATGATACCGACGACCAAGCTGGCCGCAGCGACGAGCCCAACGAGCACTCGAACGTCACGCGCGTCTTCGTTGTCCTGTGGATTGACCGAACTGCGGGTGGCTGGTTTGAGCCAGATCTCGACCAAAATAGACAAATAATAGAAAAGCGAGATGCAGCTCAGAACAACCATGACAACGGCGAGTCCGAGCAGGCCGACTGACACAGCCGAGGTGATGAGCATAAACTTACCGAAGAAGCCGGCCGCCGGCGGAATACCCGCCAGGCCGAGGATAAAGATAGTCAGGCACACGGCTGCAAACGGCGCGCGCTTGCCCAGTCCTGCGAGTTCTTCTTTCAAAAGATCTTCACGGCTGCTGTCTTCAAGCCAAGCAAGAATTGCGAACGCACCGAGGTTGAGGATTGTGTAGATAGCAGTGTAGGCAAGTACCGCCTGACGGGCTTCAACACTCTTGGGAGCCAAGGCGAGTGTGGCAAATGCGAGACAGAAATATCCGGCATTGGCGATAGACGAATACGCAAGCATGCGTTTGACGCTGTTGTGCACAAGACCAAACACCGAGCCAACAAGAATCGACAACGTCGCCAACACCCAGAATACTTTCGCAATCCATGCAGAGTTGTCTTGTCCACCGAAACCGTTGCCGAGAATGCGCAACACGACCATCACAATCCCGACTTTGACGAGTGTGGACATGTATCCTGTCAGAGTGGAGTGTGCGCCCTGATAGACATCGGGTCCCCATGAATGGAACGGCGCAATGCCGAGCTTGAATGCCAGACCGCAGATGAAAAGCAGCAAACCAATCACGGCAAATGGGTTGCTCAAAGATACATTGAGCGTCGCCAAATCGGCCCAGCGCAGCGAACCAGTGTTGAGATAAATCAGCGCCATTCCCATCAGGATGATTGCCGATGCGGTTGCTCCCATCAAAAAATATTTCATCGCGGCTTCCATGCCGCGCACATCTGCGCGCTGATAGCCGACGAGCACGTAAAGCGAAACGCTCATCAACTCGAGACCTGTGAAGAACGCCATGAATTCTCCTGCGGAGGCAAGAATCATGATTCCCGCAGAGGCGAACATCAGCAGACAGACTAATTCAGGGCGCAACAATTGCCGTCCGGAGTTGGAGATCTCAGCCATAAAAAGCGTGAACATGGTGCCAAGTCCGACAATCAAAAATGCGAACTGGCTGATTTGATCGCCCAAAAATCCGCTTCCCAGCCAAGCCGGCGGTTGTGTGGGGTTAGCACCAAATGAAGAGGGGGCGGCCAGCAGCAGCAGCGGGACAATCACCGAGGGAAAGCAGCTGATGAAACCAATTTGATAGGACAGCATGTTGGGGCGGTCGGGATTGCCGCGAAACACTCCCACCATCAATGCAACCAACCCGCCGATGAGCATGGCCAAAATTGGCGCGGCATGCAGATAAAAGGCTGCAGAAGGAAAAACCAGATTTAAATTCTCACTCATTGCTCACTCCAGAACTCATGCCGTTCAGTCGGCGGCTCACGGTCGGACTTTATATCAGATCAGCGCTGCATCATGACCCGCAGCGGTTCGTCTGAACCTCTGTGAATCACCAGCTCAGTCTTGTAGGCTTCTTTGTTGTTCACGCTCTGTTGCAGTTTCTTCATGGTCGGCTCTGTGTGAGCCAGCATCGGAGTCGACAGGAAACCGGTTGCAAAGACGAAAACCGAAAGCGTACCAAGGATGAATGCCTCGCGCGGATTGCAGTCGCTGAGTTTTTTGTTCTCTTCGTTTTGCAGTGGTCCCCAAACAACCTTCAGCACCAGCCAAAGCATATAGATGGCACCGAGGATCACGCCCGTTCCAGCGAGTGTGGCCAAGACTGGAGAGGTTTGGAATACGCCATTGAGGATCATCCACTCGCCGATGAAGCCGCCAGTTCCGGGCAGAGCGACTGAGCCCATGGTCGCAACGACAAAAAAGAATGCATACCACGGCATCTGCTTGGCAAGACCGCCGTACTCGCTCATCTCGCGGGTATGACGACGCTCGTACACAACACCGATGAGAAGGAACAATGCCCCTGTCGACACGCCGTGGTTGACCATCTGATAGAGTGCGCCGGTAAAGCCGAGTTCATTGAAAGCGAACATTCCCGCAACAACAAAACCCAAGTGGCTCACAGACGAATAGGCAACGAGCTTTTTGATGTCAGTTTGCCGCCAAGCGATCAGCGCGCCATAAATAATTCCAATCACACCGAGAGTGATCATCACAGGTGCAGCCGTGTGTGCGGCCTCGGGGAACATCGGAATACTCATTCGCATCAGTCCGTAGGTACCCATTTTGAGCAACACACCTGCCAGAATCACCGATCCTGGAGTCGGCGCCTGTACGTGGGCGTCAGGCAACCACGTGTGGAACGGAAAGAGCGGAACCTTGATTGCAAAGGCAAGCGCAGTGGCTGCAAAAAGCCACAGCTGCGTGTCGGCCGGAAGAGCGGCGGCCGTCTTGTAGAGTTCAATCAAACTGGTGGTGAAAATGCGGTTGGTTTCGTAGTGGGCGTAGTAGAGGTACGCGAACGCAACCAGCATCAACAAGCTTCCCACTACCGTATAGATAAAAAACTTTGTCGTGGCGTAGATGCGATCTTTGCCGCCCCAGACGCCGATGATGAAGTACATCGGGATGAGCATGGCTTCCCAGAAAACATAGAAAAGCACCAAATCAAGGCTGACCAGCGCACCGATCATCGCCGACTCGAGCACAAGAAACAGCGCGAGAAAAGACTTCACATTGTTTTCAATCGATGAGTAGCTCGAGAGGAATACCAGCGGACAAAGCACAGTTGTCAGAATCACCAGCAACAAACTCAAGCCATCCACACCAACTGTGTAGCGGATTCCGGAGCCGTGCGGCAGCCAAGCCAAGTCCTGGGCAAACTGCATTGCAGAGGAGTCTGCATTGAAGTGGGCAATCAAGTGGAAGGACAACACCATCTCGATCACCGAGATAGCGACGGCCAGATGACGAGCCTTCTGCACGTCCTTTGTCAGTGCCACAAACAACGCACCGAGCAGCGGAAAGAAGATGAGCAGGGAGAGAATCCACTGCGAGATCAGCGAGACCATAAAATGAAACTCCTCTTTCGAAACTCAGCTGCGCTCAGATAAAAATCCAGATGCACAGGGCAACAATCCCGATGAACAACACCTTGAGATAGTTGCGCACCAAACCAGACTGAACATCACTCAGAACTGAAGTCACCAAGTAAATGCCGCGCGGGCCCTCGTTGATGATGCCTTCAATAATTGCTCTGTCGCCCACCTTGAAAAACGCGTCGCCGGCCTTTTTCAGGGGTTCGATGATCACAGCTTGGTATAGTTCGTCGATTCTCCACTTATCCAAAATGAGCCGGTACAGACCACCCACCGCCTGAGCGATGGATTCGCCGCCCTTGGGACCGGCCTTGTAGAGCGAAATGGCAAAGCCGCTCATGACCAGCATGATGAGAGTCGACGTTCCCATCAGACCCCATTCCAACGCCGCGGAGCCGTGCGCATCGCCATGCGCCGCGATCATCGTTTGTTTTGCAGCGGAAATCACTGGTGACAACCACTGAGTGATGAGGTTTTCGTCCGCATGAATGCCGAGGACGTGCATGATGGCGTGTGGCATCGAAACGTAGCCGCCAATCACCGAAAGCACTGCAAGGATCATCAGCGGGAGAGTCATCGCCAGAGGATTCTCGTGGACCTCGTGATGATGATGGTGATCGTCGTGTCCGTGTCCGTGGTGGTGGGCATGCTCGACCCGACTTTCACCAAAGAACACCAAGTAGGTCAGGCGCACCATGTAAAAGCTTGTGCAGGCTGCGGCCAACGCGCCGGTCGCCCACAACAGCGGATGACCGAATGTTCCCGACCACGCGTAATAAAGAATTTCATCTTTCGAGAAGAATCCGGACAGCCCCGGAAAGCCGATGATTGCGAGCGTACCGATTACGAAAGTCCAGCCGGTGATTGGCATCTTTTTGATGAGTCCGCCCATCTTGCGGATATCCTGCTCGTGATGCATCGCGTGAATGACGCTGCCAGCCCCGAGGAACAGCAGAGCCTTAAAGAACGCGTGCGTCATCAGGTGCGCAACGCCGAACTGAAATGCACCCACACCGCAGCCAAGCACCATAAATCCGAGCTGGCTGACCGTAGAGTAGGCGAGCACTTTTTTAATGTCGTTTTGCACAAGGCCGATTGTGGCTGCAAACAACGCAGTTGCAGCACCGATAACAGCAATCGTCGTCATCGCCTCAGGGCTGTGCACGAGCATAAAGCTCATACGGGTCATGAGGTAAATACCCGAGGTCACCATCGTTGCCGCGTGGATGAGTGCAGAAACCGGGGTTGGGCCGGCCATCGCGTCGGGCAGCCAAATATAAAGTGGCAGCTGCGCCGATTTACCGGTCACACCAAGCAGCAGACAAAGACCAATCGCCGTGAGCATCGGACCATTGTTCGCGGCGAGCTCGTTTGTCAGTGCCTCGGCGATCTGAGCGTAATCAAGAGTTCCGAAAAGCTTGACCGACATGAACATCGCAAGAAGGAATCCGAGGTCGCCGACGCGGTTTGCGACAAACGCCTTCATTCCGGCGCGCGCGTTGGCCTCATCAGAATACCAATAACCAATCAAGAGGTACGAGCAAACGCCCACTCCTTCCCAGCCAAGAAACGTCACGACCATGTTCGAGCCGAGCACGAGCGAAAGCATCGAGAAGACGAAGAGATTCAGGTACGCAAAAAAGCGGTACACACCTTTTTCGTGCGACATATATTCACCCGCGTAGAGGTGAATCAAACTGCCGACACCCGTGATGATGAGCAGAAGAATTCCCGACAGTCGATCGACCGTCAGGCTGAAGGGAATTTCCAGGCGGCCCTCATTGAAGGGGACTGAGATCCACGTGAAGAGGTCGGTGCGGACAACTTCGCCTGCGCTGACTGGTCCAAAGACCAACAAGCACGAAAGCACGAACGGAATGGCAATTGCCAGCGTCGCAACGGTGACCGTCACGAGGCGGGGCGCACTGCGCAGAAAAAACCCGTTCAGCACTGAACCGAGTAACGGTATGAGCAGAACAGCGGCGAGCATCGTCTGATAGTTCATGATTAACCCCTCAACGCCTTGAGATCGTCCGCTTCAATCGATGCCTTCGTCCGATAAAGCGAAATGATCATCGCCAGTCCGACGGCAGCCTCACATGCCGCAACTGCCATCACAAAGAACATCACAACCTGACCGTCGATGGTGTTCGTCAGGCGGCTTGCCGAGACAAACGCGAGGTTGGCTGCGTTTAAAAGAATTTCAACGCTGAGCATCATGAAGAGGATGTTCTTGCGGAACATCACTCCGGCAAGACCCACCAAAAACATCAGAAATGAGAAGTAAAGTCCGAGTTCAGGCAGCGTTAGCATGTTCGGCGCCTTTCTTCTTGGAGATGACAACCGCTCCAATGACGGCGGCCAAGATGAGGAAACTGATCAATTCAAAGGCCCACAGATAGTCGACAAAAAGCGATGCAGCGACGTTCTTCACATTCTCGCCTTCAGCGAACACTGAGCGGTGAAGATGCGGCGCTGACTCCGAACTCTGCAAACCCAGCTGTTCAATGCCTGTGGTAAGGAAACCGCGTCCTACCTTTGTTCCAAGTAATAGCGCGACGACGACACCCAGTCCCGAGAGAATCATCTCACCCACAGTGACGCCGCCGTAGCGCAGCTCCTCGGGCGGAAGGTTGAGAAGCATAATGACGAAAACAAAAACCACCATGATGGCACCGGCGTAAACGATGATCTGCGCCGCGGCGGCAAAATGCGCATCGAGAAGACCAAACATTCCGGCCAGCAGGGTCATGACCCCAATCAGCACCATCGCCGCGCTCACGGGCCAGCGGCGTGTGATCATCACAGCCGACAGGAGGACTGCGGCAACCCCCATGACGATGAAAGACAGCAAACTTAAATCCATTCCAATCAACCTCGCGAGCGGTGCGGTCGTCTTAAGTCAGTCGAAGAATTCCAACAATCAAAGCCATCACAACCAGATTCACCAGCGCCACCGGCAACATATACACCCAGCCAACACGCATCAGCTGGTCGTAGCGGAAGCGTGGCAATGTGAAGCGAACCTGGACAAACAGAAACATGAAAATCGCAACCTTGGCGATGAGGACACCCAAGCCGATGAGTGCCGTGATCCATGTTGCAGGCTCAGCGGAAACAATCGGAGTGAGCATTGCGATGATTTGTGATTGCGGCAGATAGGGAATCTCGTAGCCACCAAGAAACACACAAGTGGTGAGCGCAGAGAGTGTAAACATCATTGCGTATTCACCAAGGAAGAAAAGCGACCAGCGCATCGATCCGTACTCAACCAAAAAGCCGGCAACAAGCTCTGCTTCGCCTTCAGCAAGGTCAAATGGCAGTCGATTGGTTTCGGCAAACATTGTCACGACAAATATGACAAATGAAATCGGGGAAAGAAAAATCCCCCAGTTGGGCAGAAATCCAAACAGGAGTGAATCTGTCTGCGCTGCGACCATACCCTGCAGGTCGAGTGTTCCGTAAAGAAACACCATCGGCAAAAGTGCAAGGCCCATCGCGAGCTCGTAGGAAATCATCTGCGCCGACGCGCGCAGGCCACCGAGCAGTGCGTATTTGTTGTTGGACGACCAACCGGCAAGCGCAACACCGTAAACACCAAGAGCGGACATTGCGAAAAGGTAGAGAAACCCCGCGTTCACACTCACAGGCTGAAGGTTGATTGTGTGACCTGCGACGACAATCTCCTTGCCAAGCGGAATGCCCTGAATGGCAAGCAAGCCCATGACGGCCGGAACAATTGGCGCAAGAATATAGAAAAAGCGATTGACGTGCTTGGGAACGAAATCTTCTTTGAAGAGCAGCTTGATTGTGTCTGCCAGCGGCTGGCCGAGTCCAAAAAGCTTGAAGCCAAAGAGACCGACACGGTTCGGACCGATACGGCGCTGAATAAACGCCGCCTGCCTGCGCTCCACCCACACCATGATAGGTGCGACCTGCAAAGCGATCACCAGTGCAATGGCAATTTTGCCAATTGTGGAAACGAGTCCAACATTACTATCGAGAAACTGAACGAGCGCGCCCGCAGTTGCGTCCATGAAGTCCCCCTCAATCCCAGTTCAGAGCGCCGCGACGCAAAATATAGATGTAGCCGACAATCAAAGTGCCGACGAAGAGTGCAACCTCGATGATGCCGAACCATTTGAGCTCATCAAACAGAACCGCCCAGAGGTAGAGAAAAATCGTTTCAATGTCGAAGAGAATGAAGAGGATCGCCGTCAGGTAGAATTTGACCGACAATCGCTGCCGTGCCGTTCCAACCGGTGTCACCCCGCACTCGTACACATCCAGCTTGGCGGGATTGGGTTTCTTGGGACCGAGCAGGAAAGACGCGATAGTCGCGCCTCCGGCAATCAGCAATCCCAAAGCGAATGCGATCAATATCGGCAGGTAAGGGTTGATTGACGCTGTCATCGTCAACGCCTCCAAAAAAGTCAAAAATCGGGTGCGGCACTGGCCTTAACCCATAAACGGATCTGGAACAAGTTAACGCACGGCCATCTCCAAAGAGAGAGCTCCTCGGAGAAGAAGTGCTGCTGCCAAACGTGCAGTCTGCATTTGCGAGTCGCGCGCCGGACAGAGTTCGGCGACATCGACGACGCGGCACATTTTGCGAGACATCACATCTTCCACGCATGGCCAGAGAGTTTCAACAGGGACCCCAAAAGAAGTTGAGGCACTGGTGCCCATTGCTGCAGCAACATGGAAGACATCAAGG
>JBEDKY010000072.1:0-3699 GCA_041171905.1 Pseudomonadota bacterium | reverse complement strand
CCTATTCAAGATTCAATCCGTGGTCATTTTTTCTCAATGGAAAATTTTATGTGCTTGCAGGACTGCGTGCAGACAACGGGGTTCATTTTCAGCACGACGGCTTTGCAATCCCGTTTTCCGGGGGCTCGCTGCAAACAGCCCAGCAGATTTTGACCTCGCCCACGGACGTTTTTGATTACGTGCCGCGAGACACATCGGCATACGCAAACAAACGGTGGGATCCAAATCCCGAGTGTGTCGTCGGCAACAGTGTTTTTCTCAGCGGTGGTCGCCGTCAGGAAGCAAGAACCATCGCAGGCCAACTCAAAGACTCTGCCATGGTGGAGCAGAAAGTTGTTTTTGATGCCACCACCAATTCTTTGCGCATGGTGAGTACAGATCCGCTGGGGCATCGGGCTGGAACCTCGGTGGTCAGCATGGGAAGTAAATGCTTCCTGTGGGGCGGGTACACGGCCGACGGGGCAAAGCTCAAGGATACCGAAGCAAACACGACAGCGGATATTGTCAGTCGCTTTGCAGCTCAAAATTCAGGTTATATTTTTACGCCGGGAACAGATGCGTGGACTCAATTGCCGACCGTCGGTGCCCCGTCGCCTCGCGCTTTCATGCACTCGGTCTGGACAGGAAAAGACGTGTTGTTGTGGGGAGGCACTGAAAATACGGCACCACGTCTGGACGCCAATGTTGCCATGCTCAAAGGCGTGTATCGGTTCACTCCTTCAGAAAATCGCTGGACCGCGCTGCCGGCGACAGAAAATGAACCGATTTTCACTGGCTACGAGCGACCCGTCTGGACGGGAACACGGATGCTGATCTGGAAGACTCCCGATGCGGAGTCGAGCTTTGAATATGATCCAGAACGGAATCAGTGGACCCGTTTGCCAGCGCCGTATGGTTTTGGCCTCCGTTACAACAACTTCTACGATTCCAATGTCACCTGGCTGGGAGACAGGTTGTTCGTCATGCCGTATCGGGACAAAGTCCTTGGAGTGATGGCGTTATATGTTCCACCCAATCTTTGATTGATCGGAGCGCTTGAATGTTGATGAAAGGTTTTATTGCCCTGATGCTTATGGTAGGCGCTGTTTCTGGCTGCGCTCCCGGTGCATCGTCCAAGGCAGACACCTGCTCACAACCTCAATCGGTCCTGCAAACAGATATTTTCAATGATCCGCTCAATCTCGATGCTCCGGCAGGATTGCTCCTGAGCACTCACAAACGAGCGGATGAGAGCGGCCGCATGTTGCTGAGTGAGGAAACAGAACTCAGTAAATGCAATGTATTTATGGAACTCTTGAACAAAGAATTGGCAACGGTGCGCCTGTGGACTGCCTCGCACTGTATCCGACGTCTGACAGTTACGTCCATGTCACTCGCAGTTCGCGACAAGAGCTCTCCGACGGGAGGATTCCTGACCTGGGAATTACAACACGAGATCCTTTCCAAAGCAGAAACGATGCAGCAGGTTTACGATCACCTGGGCGGTTATACCGACGAGAAGAATCGGCTTGCCCGAGCGTGGGATCGACGACGGATGATGGTCTACGGCGACAATGCATTGCTCACCCCGCGCGTGTCATGCGAGAACCTTCGCTGGAGCGAACAGGCCGACAACCGACACTCGCTATGCTTCAGTGTGTTCGACTTGATGTCATTTGACATCGTACTTCCTGAAGGGACCTCAGCACGGACGAAGTCACTGCTTGAGTCCTTGTCGCGGTTTAAAAAGAATCAAACGACTGAGTTGAGCCTGGCTGAAAAGCGAAACACGTTTTTGCATCGGTTGGATCTGACATCACAATCTGAATGGATCATTCACATTGGAAACATGGTCCGCACGTGGATGAGCGGATTCAGCGCAGCTGCATTGCCGATGTTCTCGGAGGAAGTGCTGCTCATGGAAAAACTCAATCGCAACGTATTTTCGTTGCCCCAGGCCGAGGAATGGAGCTTCATCAGACCAGAGCCCGTGACGACTCAGGATGCAATTCCTCCCAACTCGAACACGACGTACCAGGTGATTCACAAGGATACATATGTATCCCCACGGACAACCATCAACAACGTCAAAGTCGCCTGCTACCGGCAACTGCGCAAATACAATCCAGCCACAGGTAAGGTCGACATCGTTGCCGAACTCGAACTCCGTCCGCATGAATACTGCGCCGGCGGAGCGAAACAACAGGCTGACCACTTTTGGAATCGCGACCGTGAGTGGTCACTGATGATGGCTGACATGACCGTTGGAGCTGCGCAGGACTATGCGCAATCCGTCAAAGATATTCTTCTTGCTTCAGCAACAGGCTCAGAGCAGCTGAACCGCCTCTCGGTTGTGTCGAATTTCGAGAACGAGGACACAGTGAATTTTGATGCCCGAGAGACTGAAGACGTCTCACCTTTTTTGCGGCACCTGGTCTTGCCGGCGAAAACACTCACCACCAATCTCAATGGTCTGCAAAACTTCCAACAAACCGGAGCAATTCTATTTTCGCTGCCCCGCGAGGCCGTCAAAGCACGTTTTCAGAAAGGCGACAGTGGTGCCATTCTGCTGCTCGATGGAGTTCCCGTGGCCACTTTGTATTCGGTGGATGGCGAAGAGACTTCCGGCGGCGCGTCCATCCGTTCCCTCCCGGACGCTTCGCCTGAAGACGGTGCTCCAGTTGCTTCCTCGGGAACAGTTGCATCAGGTCGCAAGGCATCATTGGCAACAGGCGGTTGTTCCAAATAAAGACTTTTCAACCTTTCCCGTTCAATCGCGTCTGTGGATGGCACGATCAAAAACACTCTACGCAAAGGTGTGTGAGAACGTTTGTGCAGAGCTCAACCCACATCTGCAGCACGCAGCAGGCATTGAAAAAGGCCTTTCTGGTATTCAGCTTCCCACAAGGGGACTTCCGGCGGTCGCACTCAGAAACCGCCATCAGGGCACATGAACGCGAGCGGCTCGAAAAACTCGTGCGATACAGGGCACGCCCTGCCATCTCGGATGAACGGGTCATCATCGAAGGGCCGCAATCTATTCGCGTCAAACTTAAATCTCGCTGGTCGGATGGAACGGAATCACTTCTTTTTGCACCAAGTGAATTTTTGGAACGACTTGTCGAGCTCATTCCCGCACCGGAATTCCACACCACACGCTATTACGGAGTTCTTGCGAGCCGCTCACCGCAGCGGGGCACAGCTTTTCAAACGCACTTTCAAAATCGACGTGCTCAAGTGTGACAAATACTGCGGGTCCATGAAACTCGTAAGCGTCGTGTTTGACCAACCCACCATCACAACAACGCTGCGCGCATTGGGTCTCCCCGTGCGGGCACCTCCCATTGCACCGGCCCGCTCGCTGCAGTTGGAGGGTTACGGCAACGATTGGGCGGGTAAAACTTCCAAAACGTAAAATCGAGCACAAGGTCAGAAGACGGCTGACGCAAAGGTGGGGTTGTGAAGGCTGACAGGGGTGGATTTTACGGGAGGGTTCGATGCGCAAAGAGCTTAATTTCGCTTGCTATGGGGTTTGTCAAGTCTTTGAGAAAACATCTCCTTACTGGCGCAAAGCCAGTAAAAAATACGCTCTGAATTATCTTCACAGTACAATCGCTCGAATCAACTTAAAACTCTCTTGTCCGACAACCTGCTATTCGTGGTCAACACCAAAGCGCCGCCACAAGTGATTTTATTCGTATTCACAAAGAGATTGCCCCA
>JBEDKY010000071.1:0-4514 GCA_041171905.1 Pseudomonadota bacterium | reverse complement strand
CGGCAGCCTAAAGCCTAGCGGACGGCCGACCGCTGTTGTCTCCGTTCAGGGATCGATCTCAGTGTGACGCTGCGGCAATCATCATTGTGATCATGTGGAGTGAGTATTTGTAGCAGGCCTGGCCTTCAAACTTGAAGGAGAAGCCCTCGATGCCGCGGCCTGAAATTGTGTACGTCGGCTTGATGAAATGGTTGTTGCGGAAGTCTTCCGAGGTCACAACGGCTTTGACGTTTTCGCCATTGACGAGGAATGTGTACTCGTTCTTCTGTCGATCAAGACCGGCAAACTGAATGCTCGTCGTTCTTGTTCCATTCAATCCACGGTGTTCCACAGTGCCGCCGAATTGTTTTTCCGTTTGGCGAAAGAGCGCCTTCACGTCTTGGCCGTCGCGGCGCATGATCAACTCACTTGTCCCCTGAGCCTCGTTGACGCTGCCCCAGATGACGAAATTCTTGACTGAACCAGCCATGGCGTGATCGTAAACCTTGAGGTCGATGGCGAGGTCACCCTTGATGGATGAGAGCTCATGGCCATCTTCTGCGAGAGCTTTGCCAGAGTTCAGTGCCGCGAGAACCATCATTCCGGAAACGAGCAGAGTCTTCAGCATTTTGACCGCCTTTTTTGAAAGATGAATTGTCTAAGGTTTAAACAGTGACTCATTGTTTACAAGAAATGCCAGCAGATTTCAATATTTGCCGCACCCCTGAAAGCTGTCTAAGAGGAAAGATTTCTGTTGCGACGCGGTGCTTTCGTTCATACCACACCGGTCGCCTTGGGAGGATGTGACTCTGTGCGGAAAAATCTAGTCTATATTCTGAGTGTGTTTCTTCTGCTGCTGCAGTCGTCTCCCGCCTATTCTTCCGATGGTTTCGGGCCGTTGTTGAAAAGCCAGATCGAGAATACTTTTTTTGAGAATGGCCGCGTTTCTTCCCACAAGGTTGAACTGTTTCGTCTCAACGTCGAGACAGCCCAACGCGAGACGCACAAAGGACTTGTCGATTACTACGTTCACGTCGGCCAAAGGTCGCCTCAGGACGCAGAAAAGAAGGCAAGCTCGGCGTCGTTGATGAAGGCTTTTGCGAGACTGGTCGACGTGACTGACAAGCTGAAAAAGTCGGATGGCCAAGCGTCATACGATCTCGCGGCTTCTGCATTGCATCTTGGCTATACCGTGCGCTCCGAAGGCCGCTGGATGGATTATGAGGAGATCAAAGGTTACGCGAAAGGTGTTTTCAAGCGGTATCAAGTGAAGCGCCGCAATGCGAATCAGAGCGAAGCATCCAACCTTTGGAACGTTGGTCAGTCACGCTTCTATACGCAGGCTGAGTTGATGAAAATGAAGGCTGATGGGGGCGATGTTTCTGCGCTTCATCCGCTTGGCAACGGCACATATTGGAACAATCTGGATGTCTCTGGCCAACCCATGACCCGCACTTACCAAAACAGCACAGGGCTTTATCAAGGCATCGATTTCGTGTTTCCGGACGACGGTGCAACGGTTGACTTCGATGAGGTCAAGCGAGCACAGAGCCGTCCAAAGTTCGACGTTACTTGGAACATAAATGGAAAGAAGAAAAAATATAAACTCAAGTTCTTGAGTGAGACTCACAGCGAAGTTACAGCTGCAACTTTGATGTCCGCCTTAGGATTCAACACAGACCCCTCAAAGCGCGTGAACAACATCCGAGTTCGATTCAAGGACGGAGAAAAGGCCGTTTTTCACCGCGATCTCGAAAGCTATTACGGCTATTGGGAACTCCAGCAAGCCATTGTTGAAGATGGCCGCGATGCACAAGGGGATTATATCGTTTTTCGCGAAGCTCTGCTCGAGGGCCGCACCGACGACTTGATCCGCGTGGGCGCATGGTCGTTCACTCAGAATGGTCATCCGGAGACACGCGAAGTGCGTGCAATGCCCATTTTTATGGTTTGGATTGCCAACAATGACATGAAGGAATCTGGACAAAATAAAACCATTTTGCGTTCCGATTCCGAGGCTGAGAAAGTTTACTTTGCCTCTGGTGATTTAGGTTGGGCATTCGGAAGCTTCATGTTTCCTGAAACGCCTTCGTGGTTCAAATGGAATGTCGTAAAAGACGTTCGTCCTGACTCAGTGTCATTCAATTACCTGACGTGGCATTACAGTGAGCTGTTTCAGTTTACAACTTGGGATGATGCGCGCTGGATGGTGCGGCTCATTGCCCGACTCACGCGTGGACAAATCGTCAATGCGGTTCGCGCCGGACAGTGGGATCCCTCCATCGAGAAGGTTCTCATCGAAAAATTGATTGCCCGCCGCAATCAACTCGTGCGCACGTTTGACCTAGGCAACGAGTTTCCGGATGTGAGCTTCAACGACACTGTTGCACCACCCGATCATCGTGAAGATGCCCTGGTTTTGTTCCCTGATGGGTCTGCTGGCGGCAAAGGCCACGATAAATTGCTGGACCTCGTGCAGACGATGAGCCGTCCGGTTTTTGAATATTTGCAGCCCTCTTTGATGAGCATACAGACTGGGATTATTAATGCTGCGCTCGATCGAGCCGTGAAGCCCGTGACCGAAATCCGCCTGACGGGGGATGATCTCGCAGGGCTGGGATTGCCGTTTGCAGCAGGCATGATTCTAAGAATTCACCGATCGATTGTCAGAAACGAACAACCAAGATCGATGAATGAACGTTTTTTGGTTCATGATCAGATGGTCATCGGCTGGACTCTTGGCGCCAATCTGGCGGGTGTAGGGAGTTCACTCACTTATTACCGCAGTTTCAATCTGGTTTATCCTGTTCGCCAACAAAGTGAGGGTGTCTTTAAGGCTGCCTATTTGCCCTCGTTGCTCATGCCTTATTCTCCCGGCTTGTTTAAGTTGCCCAATAAACATTCGATTCTGATTGAAGACTACGTGGAAGGCCGGGGCTCACTCAGTGTGTCCGGACAAGCTCCTGTTGTGCTGAGTGCGGAGGGCAGCCTTGCCAGAGTCTATCTGAAGCGTGTTCTGGTCAGCGACAGAGAGGATAAAAAGGTCAACATACTTATCGACAATTCACACTACACCGAGCTGAGCGCAAAGGTCGCTGCCGCGTTGAAAGTTGGATTCGTCAGTATGAATTTTCCATTCTTTGACGGTTCCGTGCGAAAAGGAAGTATCGACCGTGAGCTGTGGAGTCTTCCTGCGGATTCACCTGAGTCACGCCACCGTGCGCGGGGTGCACTTAGTTTGGTTGCCAAGTCCATGCGCACGGATACCCTTCCGGCTCTTGCCAGCCGTGTTGAAATTGATGCCGACTTCTTGATGAAAAAGTGGGGTTTCAACTTGTTCGGATTGGTGACCTCGCTCGACAGCAGAACGACTGCGGATGTTGACGAAACCGATTACGCGCAAGGAAATCAGACTCAGCGCAAACTGCAGATTGAAAACGTGAGCGAGAATTTTTGGAAGGCTCCCATCTTCGACATTCAGGAGCGCGATACCGTAAAAAGCTTCTTCATGGGTGTAAAGAGCGATGACGGATCTTTCAACGACAGCGTCGTCGGACTCAACATCCGTCAGTGGGACTCTGCGACCACTTCGCAGGAGTTGAAGGACGATTCAGTCGTGTTGGCGCAAAAGGCTTCGGCGGACCCCAATTTCATAATCTTTTCTCCGGTTCTCCACACCAACAAGGATCAGTGGGGCGCGGTGATTACTATGGTTGATGTTCTCATCTATAAGTCCGGAGTTGAGACGCTTTTAAGTCTCAGTGATGACCATTGGTGGAAAGAGTTTACGCGCATGACTGGAATCGTACCGTCCAGTCGAAGAGACGACACGATGCTTGCAAAAGACAAGGCAATCTTGGAAAATTTCAAACAATTTTTGAGTTCACTTGAAAAGGCGAGGCGCGCACCCAATGAGAGGCGAAGAGCTGAGGCGATGACCCAGGCGATGGGGCAGACGGCGGTAGCCACGAGTCTCACATCAGGCATCAAGGGAGATTTAGTGGGTGTCGTCTTGAGTCAGTTGAGCGTGGATAGCTACTTTCTCTCGGTTAAGATTTCTTCGCCGATTTATAAACAAAATATCTTTCCGAGCGAGAAGCCACTCGTAAACAGGCGCGGAGTTTTGAAGTTTAAGGATGCGCGCCTTCATGATTTTTCGTTGAACACTATCTCAGTCATTTACAACTTTTTCGACACATTGATTCCGGTCGGAAGCACTGTTCCGAGTATGGATTATCCGTACTGATTTACAGCTTTGCCTTCAAAAGGCCAAGCTGAGCCAAAGTTGTGAGCAAATTCTGGAAGTCTTCGGTCAGGCCTGATTCAGCGGATTTTTTCGTCGACAACTCCGACTCCAGAGCGTCAACGGAGGCCGCAATGCTGGATCCGGTGACCAGTGCCTCGGCAAATGTTTCGAACGGCTCTGCGATGGCGACAACCTGAAATTTTAACTGATGATTTTTTCCAAACAAAACCGCGCGTTTTCGCGCAAAAATAATTTCAGGAAGAAGTTCGCTGTCGGCGCGTGCGGAATG
>JBEDKY010000070.1:0-4698 GCA_041171905.1 Pseudomonadota bacterium | reverse complement strand
CGAGAGTTTCAATATGCTCCGGATAAACCTGCCGCGCGCTCGTGTACAGCCTGAACGCCTCTGTCTGGCGGCCAATCGTCAGTAGAACTTCAACTCCCAAATACTCACCCACCGGACTGTTGGGTTCGAGCTCCTTACTTGCCTCCGCCATCGCAGCGGCCCGCTGCAAAGCTGATAAACCGGCGCGCCCCAACGAATAGTCGGTCAACCAAAGACGCCCCAGCTCGGCATACGCCTCCGGACAATTGCGGCAGGTTCTCGTTGCTTCCACGAGGTACTGTTCAGCGAGCGATCTTTCTTCGGGTACCGCATTGGCAAGCAGAAGCTTTGCAAGTTCAACGAGTTTTTTGGCCTTTTGTGATGGGCTTTCGTTGAAAACTGAATGGTTGGCTGTCTGTGCTGCGAAAGCGCTCGGGCTTTTGTGCGCGGCGAGCGCTAAAAAGCCAATGGAGCACAATTGGATGTTCTTCCGCAATGCCCGCACATTCACCTCGTGTCTGTGTGAACATCCCCCCTGTCTCAACAAATTCAACAGAGTCGGGACGATCGCTCTCTGAGGGGCTCTATCGTCAGCACTTCAAGTTTGCTAAAGGCAAAAAAGTCTGTTCCTTTTCTGCAGCGCCAAAGGTGAGGCGATGAATTTCTTGGTTTCGCTCTTGCTGGAAATTTTTTGGAAACTCTGGACCTCGACAATTCGCCTTGAAGTTCAGGGGCTTGAAGCGGTTGATCGCGACCGTAAAGAGGGTTTCGTTCCGGTCTTTGCGGTACCCCATCACGCTATTCTATTGAGTGCCCTTGCCTATCGGGGCAGGCCGGCCACATTGTTGGCGAGTCTCAGCAAAGATGGCGAATTTGCCGCGCGTTTTCTCGCCAAAAGAGGTTTCAAGCTGGTCCGTGGCTCGTCGAGTCGCGGTGGCAAAGAAGCGCTCGCAAATCTGCAAGATGCACTAAATCAGGGACAACCAGTGGCCATCACCTTTGACGGTCCGCGCGGCCCGCGGCTGATTCCGAAGGCGGGTGTCGCCGTGTGCGGATGGCACGCGACGGGGGGAGTTTATCTTGTGAAAGCCGCCGTTAGACCTTCGCGCTTTACGAGTGCTGGGCTCTGCCTGCGGCTCAATTCATGGGACCGATTCATTATTCCACTTCCGTTTTGCAGGTTGAATGTCGACTTCGCGAGGCTTGATTTGCCCGAAAAAAAAGAACACCCACTGGAAGAGTGGGTGTGTCATGCACTTGCGCATATACGCCGCGAGGCGGAGACCTTTTATGCAGAGCCTTCCGGCGCATTAATGTCCGAAGCCGGCGGCACCTAAATCGGGACGACCGCCAAGTCCCTCGGGTGTGACGCGATCCGGATCCGGTTTTTCGCCAAAGTCGCAGTAAACAACGTTTCGTCCGTTTGCCTTTGCGGCATACAGGCACTTATCCGCACGGGCGACTACATTGTCGCGCGTGTCATTGAGGTCGCTGAACATGCTCACACCCACGGAAGTGCTTACGGGGACCCGTTTGCCCTCAAAAATAAACTCATGCTCCTCAATCGCGGTGCGGAATTTTTCTGCGACGTGGCAGCAGCCCTCGCGGGTTGAGCCGAACACCACCACAAGAATTTCCTCACCACCGTAGCGTCCGACGATATCAGTTTTGCGCGAGACGGCCTTGAGGATTTTGGCCGTTTCAACAAGTACAAAGTCACCTGCTTGGTGACCGAACGTGTCGTTGATGCTCTTGAACTTGTCGAGGTCGAACATGAGGATGCCGATTGCCGGCGGCTGGTTGATCTCTTTGAGTTTGGCCATCGCAGAATCGATCTGTTCCTCAAAATATCGACGCAGATACAAACCAGTCAGCGGGTCGGTCACACTCTGAATTGATTTTTGTTCGTACTTGCCCTGCAGATTGGTTTCAGCAGTCACGTCGCGCAACAATATACATGCACCAATGAACTCACCCTTGCTGTCGAAGAACGGATAACTGCCGACGATCAACCGGTACGTCTTTTCGCCCTTCTCGCGCGTTGCCTGTATTTCATCGATACGCAGAGGGCCCGCAGCATTGAGAATCTCATCAACGGCAGTGCCGATTCCGCTTGGGTTTGGCATCGTGATGAGGTCGTCAATAGTGCCGAGCTTCTTCACATCAATCGCTTTGACCCCAAAAGCCGCGCAGAGCCCCTGATTGAACTTGAGGATTTTGCGCTGCGAGTTGATGAGCACGAATCCGTCGAGGAAGATTCGGGTGAAATCCCTGAATACCTCAAACTTCGCCAGAAGCTCAGCATCCTTGCGCTCTTGGTCAGATATGTCCCTAATGGGAATTGCGACTGCAGACATGCAACATGCCTCCCTGTGCTTGCGAGGGAGGCTTCGGAGCAGATTGAGGGGAACTTTAGGACTGTTTCATGACCGGGGGGAAATCTTTGGACGGTACTCTGACGGCAGGGTCAACGCATTAAAAACGCGAAATATTCCTCTTCGAGTTCCTCGGTTTCCATTGGCGTGCCGGTGTCGGGGCAATTTGGCGCCGGTGGGATGGACTGCGGCGCAAGGTCTTTCGTCTCAATCAAAACGCGGTGCGTTTTGTTGGTCGCAGTTGAGACGTAATTGACGTAGAAGCTGATGATTGAGGCTTTGCCCAAAAAGCTGGGAATCATGTTGATTTGCATGATGATATCGGGAATGCATTCGGCGAAGTAAACCACTCGGCCGGCGGCACCGTCGACACTACGCAAGAACGTCACCCAAGCGCGTACTCCCAATGAGTTCACGGACTTGACTTCGCGGAAGTTGAAAATGACCATCTTGGCGCTTTCGAGTTCCTGAGCAACCTTCTTAAGCGGGATTTCAGCGTCCTCGTTGATCACTCCCGAAAGTGTGACCCAGTGTGCTCCGTTGTGTTCTTGTACGACGTATTCCAAGTGATATCCCTCCCAGTTGAGCCCACGTATGAAAGCGCGAACCTGTCAGCCCGACTTGACAATCTGATGCCCACAATCGTACACCGATGGCGGCCAGCGTGCGACCCGACTTAAGTCTACTCGGAAACGAGTCTCCTTCAACAGTCCGGTGTGGCAAGGCTGACATGCTCTAAGCCCAGATGGCGGAATCGGTAGACGCAGTGGATTCAAAATCCACCGATCGCAAGGTCGTGAGAGTTCGAGTCTCTCTCTGGGCACCAACTTCAAATCCCTTGAACAACTATGAGCGAAGTAGAACGGCAGTTCACACTGCAGGCTGAGTCTGCTGTGTTTTGGCTATAATGACGGTCACATTGTCGCGTCCGCCGTTCTGCAGTGCGTTCTCGATCAGGGTGTGGACGATTTCTTTTGTGGGTTTCTCACGCATCCGCGAAAGAACGTCTTGAATAACTTCGTTTTCCACTTCACGGGTCAGTCCGTCGGAACACAGCAACCAGACGTCTCCCTCGCGTGAATCGATGGTGATCACGTCAGGCTCGCAAAGGCGTGAAGCCAAGATGCAGCGGGACAAATAGGCGGCACCGGGACTGCGTGATGCTTGATCGCGATTTGCTCCTCGCCTGCGCAATTCGGTTTCGATCACCTGATCCATCGTGACCTGAAACAATCGGTTTTCGCGCAACAGATAAATTCTGCTGTCGCCAAGGCTGGCCAAAATGATCTGATTTTCGTTGCGGATCCAAAGCAAGAGCGTCGTTCCGAGGTCGGATTGTTCGGGATGCGATTTGACCCATTGCTTCAGGCTTTCGTTGGCCGCAACGACACAGCTCTGGGCGAGCTCTTCCGGCCTCGGCAGATTTGACCAGTCGGTATCGTTGAGCGTGCCAATCACTGCATCCACGGTCAGCTGGCTGGCGATTTCACCACCGGAATGCCCTCCCATGCCGTCGGCCAGAATCAAAAACCGGCCGCGCGGATCGCCATAGTAGCTGTCCTGATTCTGTGAGCGCACTTTGCCTTGGTCGGTGGCACCCGCCCACGAAAGGCTCCAGTTCACTGCCATACGGGCTTTGGTCCTTTGAGTGTGGTTGTGAATTAGCTTCCCTGAATGGTACACACTGTCGGTGCAAAACCAAAATTTACGTGGGGGACGCCGTGGCCCGTCGGGACGTTTTTGAGAAGCCTTTTGAACCAAATCAAATTGAAGGTCATTTGCGGGACTATTGGGAGTCTCACAAGTTTTTCAAAGCGCAGCGGGATGCGAATAAAAAGGCCTACACCATTGTTATGCCGCCTCCCAATGTGACGGGTGACCTGACAATGGGTCACGTTCTCAACAATACCCTGCAGGATATTCTCATCCGCTGGAATCGGGCCGACGGGAAAGCCGCCTGCTGGATTCCGGGGACAGACCACGCGAGTATCGCAACTGAAGCCAAGGTAACAAAAATGCTTGCCGAGCAGGGTATCAGCAAGCGCGAAATCGGTCGTGAAGAGTTTTTGAAGCACGCCTGGGCTTGGAAGGAAAAATACGGCGGCCGAATTGTTTCGCTTCTTAAGACACTTGGAGTCAGCTGCGACTGGGACAGGGAAGTTTTTACGATGGGGCCGGAATATTCCAAGGCCGTCATCAAGGCGATTGTAAAACTCTACAAAGATGGACTCGTCTATCGCGGTTTCCGTCTGGTGAACTGGTGTCCCGTCAGCCAGTCGGTGATTTCCGACGAGGAAGTCAATCCCGAAGAGCGCAATGGTCACCTGTGGCACATCCGCTACCC
>JBEDKY010000069.1:0-3240 GCA_041171905.1 Pseudomonadota bacterium | reverse complement strand
CCCTGATTTGGGTTTGAAGTTTTTAAACGACGTTCCAGGAGTGATGTTTCCTTGTCGCAGCGACTTGAACCCCGGGTAACTGTTTTCTGCGAGGAAGTTGTTTCCGGAAATTGCATAAGTGAAGTAATCGGCAAGCCCCTCGTGCATTGCCACGCTTTGGTTCTTGGTATTCGAAAGCCCTCGGAAGACGACGTGATGCCCGAATTCGTGCATGATGACGTCCATATCTTTGCCGAGTTCATTCAGCTTGTAGCATGATTTGTTTTCAACACCGAATCCGCCATAGCCGATCAATATTTCTGGTGATCCGCGCCCTGTTTGACCAGACCACAGGTATTGCGCGTTATCGGGAGTCGTTTCGTCGCCACATTGATTGACCGTCGGAACGGGCGTGCGAGTGCGAACAAAGACCTTGAGCCGGGTTTCAGAACTGCCGAAAACGCCTGCCGTGAGTCCGAAATTCGCGCGGCTGCCGGGCCACTTGCTTGTGTCCCATTCTGCACGCAGGCTTGGTTGGTCGATGTCTCGGAACCAGTCCATCGACTTGGTCAAGGCTGCGTAGGAGATAAGCTCATCATAGACTTCAGATGAGTACGAAAATGCCTTGTAGTTGCCTTGAGTGACCTGATGAACTTGAAGGTTGCAGACAGACCCGTCGCCGGCTTCCAGAATGCGCGGTCGGAGGTGGCAGTTAAAGACGTCAAATAGCGGATTCGTCAGCGAGGTTCCGGCGCCTTGAAGGTCTGGCAATTGGACTGTCGAAGGGCTGGTGCCGGCGACTTTTTTGTTCTCGACGTAGAGATTCGCCTCACCGACTATCGCATGCATCGCAAGAGGCCTTTGCCAGAGCACTTCACCCACATCAGCATCGACAGCCACTTCCAGTGGGACTGCGGGAACGCGTCCCTCTGCTGATGGTTCAGAAGACACCGTCAGCAGATACGCGGCCTTCAAAGTCTGATTATCGCCCGCGATGTAGATCCGTTCCGGTGAGTGAAATCGTGATGGTAAAAAATTTAGTTTTTGAGCCGCATATCGACTTGCTTCCGCTGCATTGAGTGAAAACTGAGTCGCACGCGGTGCCCGCTTTGACTGATTGAGCAACCAAGCCGGCACTGCTGCGCTCATGAACGTCGTTGTGTTGCTTGAATGGTCATGAATCTTTTTGATTCGCGCACCGTGAATCGGAACGTTTTCGAAAGAGAGCTGCAGGTCGTGAAGAACTTCGTCGCGCACAGCGTTGGTGAGTTCAAGTGAGGTGTTTTTTTGCTGTTCCGACCATGCCAGTCCGTCCGGCATCGCGCCCAAAACGTTGTCAAACGATAGTAACGATGAATTGCTGACGAGACCAAGTCCTTCCGAAGCACTTCCAATCCGTTCGGGCAGCGATCCAAGTGCCGAAGACATATGGATATCGCGCATGGGGGGGAGTTTTTGCGCGTATTTTTCGACCGTCGACAAAAGCACGTCAGATGACAGTGGAATCGAAATCAGCGGACCAGTTCCAAACGATTGACTGTTGATTTGCTCACTGAGGATGGTTTTACCCACATCCTTCGCAATTTCAGTTTCTTGAGAACCATCGCCACAGGCTACCAGAGCGACAACCTTCAGAAGCAAAGCTGCCTGTGTGGCAGTCCGCCTCGCTGTCCGTGCGCAATGAAACCGCCTCGGTGAAGATTTCAGCTTCAAGGTCCACCCCGTTTCGTTTTGATAGGTATCGGACGAACGGGGAGTGGACTTAATGTGCAATAATTTCCGCGGGAATTTCTTGGGGTCCTCAATTATCCTGCAGGATGCCGATAACCCTCTGCGTAGCAACGCGAAATCGCGATGGAGGGCGGTTTGCAGGAACGTATTCTAGATAACACCTATAGACTGCTGGAAGAAATCGGACGCGGCGGATTCGGCGCCGTGTACCGTGCAGTTCGCATAGGTGCAGAAGGCAGCGGTCCTGTCGCAATCAAGTTTTTGAACCGCGGAAACCTCCCGTCATTACAGGAACAAATTCGCTTCCAACGGGAAGCAACTCTGATGAGTCAATTGCTGCATCCCGGCACCGTTACGGTCTATGAGCTCGGTGAGAGTGAAGGGCGCGCCTACATCGTCATGGAGTACGTCGACGGCCAAAACCTTCGCGATTACGTCCGTACGCGCGGCGGCCGGCTGCCGCTTGCAGACATTCTTGAAATTCTCATTCAAGCGGCTGAAGCGCTTGAGTATGTGCACGGACACAATATTGTGCACCGCGACATCAAGCCGCAGAATATTTTGATTTCGACTTCCAAAGAGGCCAGCGACGCAAAGGTTCAACTAAAATTGGTGGACTTCGGCGTAGCCCGGCTGAGTGACCCAATCAAGCAGACCAACGAACAGGGGCGTGCGCGCACAGAGGTTGTCGGAACCTTCAATTATATGGCGCCTGAGTCGACAGGACTCGTCAATTGGGGAATAGACGCGCGTGCTGACATTTATAGTCTCGGCATTGTTGCGTACGAGTTGGTGACCGGTCGAACCCCGTTCCATGAATTGAAGAACGAAGAACTTCTGCGCGCGCACATCGACAAATCTCCACCGCCATTCTCTCAGTTCGACGGTCCACGGTACCACGAATTGCTCGAGCGCATAGTCATGAAATGCATCGAGAAGAGGCCGGAAGAACGCTATCAGAGCATGTTCGGACTGCTGAGTGATCTCAAGCGTCTGATGAGTGATGTCAAGCTGCACGGACGGGTCGTAGATGCTTTCGAGATAGCAACAAAGGACGTCGCGCTCAGCCGCCTGTTCAATAATATTTTTGTCGGCCGCAGCGACCTGATTGATCAGGTTGTGAGGAACATAAATTTCCGCAACAGAAAATCACGTGTCACCTGGGGTTTGATCCGCTCCACCGTAGGACTCGGTAGGACCCGCTGCCTCGCGGAAGTGCGCCGTCAGCTGGATGAATTGAAAGTTCCCTACCTGCACATCCGTTTCACTGAATCGGAGCAAAGGCTCTCCTTGCGCGCCCTCAGCTTGGCAGTCAACGAGCAGCTGCAGGCACTCGAGATACGTGCACCTCATGTCTTCCAAACTTTGATGCAGGAAATGGCGATGATTGCGGGCACAGGCGCAACGGATGTGGCGCGGCTGATTCCGGCACTCCGACCGCACCTGCTGAAAAGCTCGACTGTCGAGTCAACCGATGCGCTCTTCTCACACGACGAGCCCGCTGCAGAGTTTCCGGCAGACGATGAAAAC
>JBEDKY010000068.1:0-5744 GCA_041171905.1 Pseudomonadota bacterium | reverse complement strand
TAGAGAAACTGTCCGGAGTTTGCGCTCAATCCGTACGTGCCATCTTCAACGCGCCAACCTGTGAAGGCGCGGGCGGCCTCATAAACATCGCCATCAACGTATCCCTCCGGACGATTTTGTGCATCGCGTCTGACCTTGTCACGTTCAATGGTTCCAAGATAATTCTCTGCGCCCAGAGTGTGCAGCTCAAAAAGTTCCCGGGCAAAATTCTCATTTGGATTGCCCGCTTGATTAAAGGCATTGTCAAGATAAAAAAGCATTGCGGGACTTCGGCAGACCAAACCGAGAAGCTGCCGAAAATTTCCAAGCGCGTGAACACGGATGACGTCCCGGTTGAGAATTGCAAAGGCAGGCGCGACTCTCCCTTCGTACGCAAAGATATTGAAATGATCATGCCAAAACTCAACCATCCGCTCATAAATTTGGAAGGGACTGTGGATCACACGCATCCATGCGGCCGACTCGCAGTCAAAGACAGGCTCAAGAGCAAGCTCGCGTCGCGCCCTGCGGCTCTTCTTTTCCTGCTTTGCTGTCATTGGCTGGGCCGCAGCATTCTCGGGCGTTTTGGTCATCTTTCGACTGGCCAAAAAGTGCTGACTCCACAGCTCCGGCAAACCGAGTCCCATGGTCACAAGGGAAAGTTTTTGAATGCGCTCCTCGGTCTCGGGATCCGCAAAAGAGGAAGTGCCAAGCTGCGCGCGGACGAAGCCTTCCCACCGCTCACGGTCGCTTCCTGAAAGCGAATTAAATGCATCTATCAGCTTGTGGCTGACTCCATAGGTTGCTCGAGACAACCAAGAATATGCCTGCTGGGATAGAATTGTCTGACCCATAAAAACCCAACCCTGCAATACCGATGTACCAGTTGTGCAGGGTAGTTGCAGGGAGGACAAGTTTCAACGCCATTACACCGGCAGAATTTTGTTCACAAAGTCAGGGCGTGCATTTGAAAAGTCGACGTTTTGTATTCGCCGCGTCGGTAAAGAATGACGACTTGCATTTGCTCTCTTCGGTATCGCATGAACTGCCAGCGATATCTTTCGTGGCCGTGCAAAATTCAACGGAAGCGAGTTCGGCCTCACTTTTATCGCCCATCCATCGGTAAAACAACTTTCCTTCAACTCCAGAGATCAAACATTTGAACACACGCCGCTCGCAACTATTACCGCTGCCACTTGTGCAGAAACTCGACAGGCAGCGTTCGTTCACCACATTGCAGGAGCTTCCCGCAATGTCCGAATTCCCCGAACACAATCCATATGCAGGACTCGCACTCGCTGCCTGCGACAGGGTCGTCCCGTCGCCGAGTGGAAACCAAACCAAAGAATTTGTTTGACCTGTTACACACTTGAAAACACGCCGGCAGTCTCCGGACGGGCAGGTGGTCGAAAACGAAGAATAGCAGCGTTCGTTTGCAATTGAACAGACTGAACGTTGCTGAGTTCCCACCTCGCATTGTGGAAGCGCCGCAATGTTCGCCAACCCAAAATCACCCATGACAATCCAACGCAGTGACGGGGCTGCTGGCTGTCCAAGATTTGGATCGCCGGCATTGGGATCTCCCGCATTACCACCAGCTCCGGCGTTGGGATCTCCGGCATTGCCGCCTGCTCCTCCATTGGGATCAACTGGATTCGCAGCGTTGGGATCTTGAGCCACTCCAGCACTTTGGTCTTGGCTGTCAGGTGCACTTGCTGCAGTTGCGTCGATGCCTCCCTTCGGAGAGACAGCAATTCTCTTTGCCGCTACATTCGGAGTAGCGCCTACGCAGGCGGTGACACCCAGTAGGAATGTACAAACAGAAAAATTCGCAACACATGTGAACCGCATTTGCCACCTCTTAAAGCTGGTTCGGTTTTTTTAAATTTTTTCATGAATTATATATTTTTATGCAGATATATTGGGGCGTTAATAAACTGCTTTCAACCCGCTACAGAGTGAAGAAATCGGGGAGTTGCAACGAATCCCATAGCGCTCAGGGTCAACTCCTGCTCGCCATTATAAATACCTATGAACAGGCACTCATTGCGAGCGCTCGCTGCGGCCAGTCGTGCCTCAAGACGAACGTTAAAGTCGTTCCAACTTTCGGTCACAGTGGAAAGTTGTGCAGTTTGCGGGAGGCCGGTCATCCAATAAATCCTAGGCAAAAGTGCGACACGCGCCCCTGGATAATGCGCTTGAAGTTCGCGAACATCGTCAGGCTCCACCCACCATGACTTCTGATGGTCAGCGGCGAGTGCCTGTGGCTGCACAATGTGCATGAGCCTTTCGGAAAAACTTTCGTTACGTACAGACCAACGATAAAAAATCGTTCCCTTGGCAAAAACACTTTTCACAAGTGGATGAACCTGCCAAGCCGAGGGTATTGCAGCGTAACCAAGATCGGTTGACGACAATGCCAATTGTTGCAGGAAAGTTTTCGGGCCTTTGAGATCTAGCCTGTCAATGATTCCCGGACCCCAACACCACTTCCATTGTGGTTCGTCGCGCACCTGAAGATAAAATTTGACGGAAGTTTCCCAGTGCTCGACACGCTGCTGATGCTGATTGAAAAATAGAAAGTCAAACTCACCCCATGTTTTGACTCCGATGTCCGCACAGGGTTCACGAACGGCTACACGGGTTTGTACATTCTGACTGCCAAATGCATTGCGCAAGATCGTTTCGACGTAAAGTTCGAAGCGGATACCAAGCCTTCCTGAAGCCAGTGTGGGAACTGAGGATCTGAGCTCCGCCAGAGCGGCATTCCGCATCAAGACATCAGACAACAGTCCGCACGATTCGGCTGTCGTCAGGTGTCGCATTTCGTTGGGATGGGTGATTGGTCCAGGCAGAGATGGAGTCATTCCCGCAGGACATTGCGCAAGGGCAAACGTCGATGCAGAAGGAGCGAAAAACATGGGTGAGTTCAGCACCCAGTTTAATTCTTGTTCAACGAGGTCCATTGTCCTTCAGAACACTCTGGCATTGTGCAGGCAGTGCAGGCAGCGGCTCGGGCTTGGGATTCGGATTGTCGCGCTGCCACTTCTTGCGCGCCTCGTACATCTGACGCCACTCGGCTGAAAACCACCAAGCGAGATCTTCACCGTCACAGCCTATTTCCGTGGGCTCGGGCCGGCTTCTGCAATTCGGACTGCTGCCGTCAGCAGGGCATTTGAGACGGACGTGAAAGTGTTCGTGGTGACCCCACCATGGAACAATTTTGCTCAACCAAGCCTGCTTGTTGGCTGGATTCTGACAAATCTTGCGCTTGATTGCTGGATGAACAAAAATCATCGAGACACGTGAATCGCTCGCCGCTGCGCGCAGCATGGTCACGTACTTTTCGTCCCAATTCTCGCGGATGATGTCGTTGGCATCGAGATCGGCAAGGTAGTAATCAGGCAATTGCTCGCGCTCGGCAACAGTCAGTGGCCTTTGCAGGCTTCGTGGATCCTGCAAAAACTCAACATCGATGTCCAGACCAATTTGGTGACTGGCATGAGCCCAAGTGTATGGGCCGCCGCGTGGCATCGAAACGTCTGCAACCAACAGAGACATATTCAGTGGTCGCAACACTTTGCCAAGGCCCTCAATGTACGAGTGTGCCGTTTGGTGGCCCCAGAAACTGTTGCGTGAGAGCCTGATGTACTGAAATCCGAAACCACTCTCTGCAGGTGCACCTGCGCCCTGCAGGCATCCAGCACTGTGGCTGCCAAAGATTTCCTGCGAGCCCTGAGAAGGTGTGCTGACGTTTTCCCAAGGGTTGAAAAAATCTCCGGCGGAGGCAAAGAGCGCAAAAGACGCCGCAATGATGATCAGGAATATTTTCATGATATTGTTCTCCAGCGGGCAATCTAATCGCTGAAGAAATCCTCCGCAACAAAAGAGAGCCAAGAGCACGACGGCACTTGACTCAGAAAAAATGTTCGGAAAGCTAGAAATGATCAGTGATTGCCTGCAGCCATCCCACGCCGGCGCCTGCCCGGAGCAGGAACGGCCTCAATGACGGGAACAGAATCGACTTCAGCCTGTCCAGAATAGTCGAGGTCCCACATGTTGAATTCAACTTGTCCTGACGAGAGTCCGTAGATTGCTGTAACGAGCGAGACTTCCTGATGCTGCAGTTTCTCGCGCACAATGGAAGATTTTTTCACTAGTTCACGCGCAACCCCAGCGGTGTTTGCCTTGACTGGACCGCGCAGGAGTTTGTCTGATGACATGGGCTTGAGCGAACCGAGATAAGGGCGGATCTTTGCTACGAGCCTGTCGAGGTCCACAGAACCTGCCGACTTGCCCATGGGTGTCGACAATGCAGCCTTGACCGCACCGCACGATTCGTGACCCATCACAACGATGAGCCGTGCGCCCAAATGTTCCAACGCGTACTCAATGCTTGCAATCGGGCCAGCATCGAGAACGTGCCCCGCATTGCGTACGACAAAAACGTCGCCGAGTCCCTGGTCGAATACAACCTCCGGAGGAACACGTGAATCCGAACAAGACAAAACAATGGCAAACGGACGCTGAGTTGTCGCCAATTCCAACCTCGTCTTGTCGTCCCTGCGCGGCGAAGTCATCTTATTCTCGACAAATCTTTGATTGCCCTGACGCAGCAACTCGAGCGATTCACGTGGCGACTTGCCTGCCGGCGCAGCGCCACCTGAGTTTGATCCATGGAGGGAATGTGAGTCGTTTCGTTCGCGTTCAATTTCGCGCGACTGCTCGGCGTCATTGACAATCGTCAAATCAGGAACCCGTGGATTGTCCGCAAGGGCAGCAGGATTTGCCGCTGCGAAACCGATCATCGTAAGCAATATGCGTTTCATGCTTCAGCTCTCCTCAAATTCAATCCAGCAAATTCATTAAAATCCAGAAACATTTCCAATCTTGGAATCGCCTGCCATTTCCGTCTCGCTGTCACCCTCGAAAGGAATGACATCGCGGGCGCGGGTCTTTGCACTGATGCGCGGTGTCTGGTTTTTTGTCGCGACCGGAGCGGCGATGTGCCCATTGCGCGCTTTGATGCGGCGAGCAATCTCGCTCTGCACGCTTCCCGCAGGCGATAGTGCTGCTGCAGGCTGAGGCTGCTGTGCACGGACTGTGACCTGTAGTTTCTCACCCTGACGGTTGTCTTGTGCTGGCGCAGCTTCAACTATCGGCGCCGTTTCGGCCACCGAGTTTGCAGACTCCTCATCGATGCTCGTTCTGTGCAGAAGAGAGGAACTGAGCGCTTCAGAGCTCTGCCGCAGTTCTTCCAGACATGCATTGAACTCACTGCGTACCTGGACAGACTCTCCAGCAGTTTCGTTTATAAAATGCGAGGTCGTTTCGAGCTGGTTGAGTGACTGACTCATCTTCGCAAGCGAGTCGGCCAATTCAGCATTTACTGCAACAACGCCGCCAATCATCTTTTGTGATTTGCGAATTTGTTCGAGGGTCACCGCAATTCCCTCGGTCCCCGAACGGATGGTGTCAATCGCGCGTTTGGATGTTTCGCCGCTTTCACGGATGAGGACGGAGATATTCTTTGCCGACGCCGCGCTGGTTTGAGCCAGATTACGGACAGCCTCAGCAACTATGGCAAATCCGCGACCTTGTTCTCCGGCACGTGCAGCCTCGACTGCGGCATTCACGGCAAGAATGTTGGTCTGAAAGGCAATCGATTCAATCACACCGGTGATTTCCTCAAGCTTGCGTGTCTGCTTGACGAGACCACCAAGCGATTCGATCACCTGGCTTAATTCCGCTCCGCTTTTTTCTGA
>JBEDKY010000067.1:0-2783 GCA_041171905.1 Pseudomonadota bacterium | reverse complement strand
CCGTAACACCGACGACATTTTCAGCGATTCCAGTCAGAATTCTTTTGAAGATATTCATCTCCCAGCGCAGGCGGCAAGCGTCGCACACCGCATTGCCTTTGGCCCGAACGCAGGTCAACCTGTCAGGCGTTTGAAGACACAAACGTCCCTGTGGCCATCGGAACAGAACTTTAAATCCAACAGCACTGCCTGTGTTTCTGCGGGCGGATATTCGGTTCATGCGGAAACTGCCATCAAAGCACATGAACGCGAACGACTAGAAAAACTTGTGCGTTACATGGCACGCCCGGCCATCTCGGATGAACGTGTCATCATCGAAGGGCCGTAATCTATTCGCGTCAAACTGAAGTCACGCTGGTCGGACGGAACGGAATCACTTCTTTTTACACCCAGTGAATTTTTGGAACGGCTTGTCGCACTCATTCCTGCACCGAAATTCCACACCACACGCTATTACGGAGTCCTTGCAAGCCGCTCACCGCACCGGAGATATTTACCAGACAAACCGACTCCACTGATTGATGTCGAACAAAGTGCCGATAGTCAGGATTCAGTTCCACCAGTGGCAGGTTCTGCGGGAAAAAAACAAAAATCGCGCAAACGAAAACGCATCTCCTGGGCACAGCTTCTCAAACGCACTTTCAAAATCGACGTGCTCAAATGCGACAAATGCGGCGGGCGCATGAAACTCGTAGGCGTCGTGTTTGACCAACCCACCATCACAACAACGCTGCGCGCATTAGGTCTTCCCGTGCGGGCGCCTCCCATCGCACCAGCCCGCTCCAGGCAGTTGCTTGATTGCAGCAATGGCAACGATTGGGCGGGCGGGGATGTCGACTACGGCTGGCCGGACTAACGAAGGCCCCTTCCACATCCGAAAAAAACCAAAACACCCCCGCTTGGTTCAGTTATCCAAACTGGCCGAGGACTGAGGGTGTTTGCCGTTTTTGCCCCATGTATCTCGACCTGGGTGGAGATTTGGGTGAGCTGCACTAAAAAAAGGCAAAGTCAGGGAAAAGTACGGACACCGCCAGACGCAAAGGTGAGGTTGTGAGGGCTGACAGGGGTGGATTTTACGGGAGGGTTCGATGCGCAATGGGCTTAATTCGGCCTATACACTCCTGAAAAAATCCGAGCGGCCCAGATAAGAAATGCAGAGCGGCTCAGAACAACTCACGGCAAAGCTCTTTACAAACGGAGGAAGGCAATCGTGGAAGCACCATTCGGCAACATGAAAAACAAAGGCATGCGGATTCTTGTGAAAGGAAGCCGCAAGGTAGCAACTCGCGTCAAACTCTTCGCGATTGCACACAATGTGGAGAAGATTGCAGCGGCAGTAAGAAGAAGAGCGGCTGCATAGAAGATCATTCGGAATTATTGCTAACTCAGTGCCTGTAAAATATGCATTCTAGGAATTTAACATTCCGATGTGCCTCTCGCTCCTAGACGCAATCGATTCAAAACAGTGAAGTGCACTGTGTTTTATGATGCGCTGACGATTGTTCCATCATTTCAGCCATATCTCGATTGATTTGAGTCCACGCAGCTCATTTTTGAGGTGTTGGCAATCAGGCATCTGTGACACATCATTGAGTTTAACGTTTGATGTATGCCCAAGCTCCAAAATTCTGGACTTTAGCCAAGCGGCATTTTCCGACAAACCAGGCTGAAAGTATCTTATCTCTGTCACACGAAGGGAAGAAAGATTGAGAAACTCGGGCCTTTCAGTAATCGTCATCTGACTGATCTTGCCACTCTTCCTATCTGATTTGTTCCAGGACTTTAACTGTGCCAGAATTTTTAATGCAATTTGATTTTTCTTTGCCTCTCCTGTGTTGTATTTTGTCGAGTCGGCTTGCAACCAAACGATGGAGCTTGAACTGGTGAAGAATGAACTCTCGTTGTCGGGATCTAGCATGAGTAACCTATCGATTACGTTTTTCGATTCTGCTATTTTCGCGAAAGTAAAACCATAACAACCTCCTTGTGAAACTGAACTGACACTGCTTTCCGAATTGCCGTCTGCGGCACCGTCAGAACTCGCGTCGCGAGGTTTGCAAGCGGTTGACATGCACATGCTCAAAAGAGCAATGAATCCACATTTCATAAAACCCCTCCAATTGCAACATTATCGGAGAGTACTCTCGTAAGCTTGAGATATTTTTAATAACCTGTTTTCATTATTCATCTCCCAGCGCAGGCGGCAAGCGTCGCACACCGCATTGCTTTTGGCCCGAACGCAGGTCAACCTGTCAGGCGTTTGAAGACACAAACGTCGCTGTGGCCATCCGAACAGAACTTTAAATCCAACAGCACTGCCTGTGTTTCTGCAGGTGGATATTCGGTTCATGCGGAAACTGCCATCAAGTCACATGAACGCGAACGGCTCGAAAAACTCGTGCGCTATATGGCACGCCCTGCCATCTCGGATGAACGGGTCACCGCCTGTGTTTCTGCGGGTGGATATTCGGTGCACGCAGAAACTGCAATCAAGGCAAATGAACGCGAACGACTCGAAAAACTCGTGCGTTACATGGCTCGCCCTGCCATCTCGGATGAACGGGTCATCATAGAAGGGCCGCAATCTATTCGCGTCAAACTGAAGTCACGCTGGTCGGACGGAACGGAATCACTTCTCTTTACACCCAGTGAATTTTTAGAACGACTTGTCGCTCTCATTCCTGCACCGAAATTCCACACCACACGCTATTATGGAGTTCTTGCAAGCCGCTCACCGCACCGGAGATATTTACCAGACAAACCGACTCCACTGATTGATGTCG
>JBEDKY010000066.1:0-20323 GCA_041171905.1 Pseudomonadota bacterium | reverse complement strand
CAATGCGCCGAACGATCAACTCTTCAGACTCTTTTCTGTCTGTCGCGCGAAACATCGAGACGCAATCTCCTTGCATTCAAAACACCGACAGATGCAGACTATCAATGTGAGGGTCAAATTGACAGCCCATTGAGTTGACATGGGTTGTGCCTTTGTCGCTGACCTCGACCTCCATTGCCATTGAATTGGCATCAGAGGTCGGGGAGCCAATCAGTTACACTCAAAAGGTCCAGCGGTGTTAGACTGCCCCCTCGGCGGGGGCTCTCTCACGGCACGAGAGGAGCACAGTTAAGCCATGCAGAAAATTCTAGGGCTCGATTTTGGCAGCTACAGCATTAAGGCAGTTGAGATCACGCAAACGTTCAACGCCTACCGTGTGGAGCGGTTTTACGAAGTGGCTGTCCCGGAAATCGACGGTCTCGCTCAGGAATTGGTCGAATACACGGCGATCCGTCAGCTGCTGACAGAAAATTCGATTGAATTTGACCGGACGTATACGGCAATGAACGGTTTAATGGTGTCGACGCGCACCTTTGCCTTTCAGAACGTCAAAAAAAGAGATGTGCCGCTCGTTGTCCAGAACGAACTGGAAACGAACGCACCTTTCAGTCTGGAAGACACGATCATTGATCAACAGATCATCGATACAAGCGGTGGTACCACAAGCGTTCTGACAGCTATGTGCCGCAAGGAGAACATCGAGGCCTATCTGTCTGGTTTGAAGGATTTGGAAATCGAACCCAAAGTCATTGATGTTGACTATCTGACTTTCATAAACTTGTTTCCGTTTCTCAAGACTTCCGAGCAGCGATCCTACGGACCGTCGGATTTGCGCAACCCGGTCTGGGATCCGGGAGATAAGTGCAAGCTGATACTTGACATCGGTCACCTGAAGACCGCGATGATTTTGATCAATAACAACAAGTTCGTCACAGCCAGAACCATTCGCATGGGTGGCCGTTACATTACCGAGATGCTCTCCAAGGGACTGGGTGTCACTTATGGTGAAGCACAGCGCCTCAAACATGCAGTTAGCTATGTGGAATACAAACCCGACGCAAAGCCGGCCGCCGGCTACGAACGTGAATTTAACGTCGCATATCAGATGGGCCTTGCCGCCACAGATCTTGTCAAAGAAATCATCCGAACCCTGCATTCCTTTAAGGCGCAGGAAAGGCTTGTGCCCTCGCAAATCATTGTGACGGGCGGCACGGCATGCATCAGAAACATCACACAATTTTTGGAAGACTCAATTGAGATTCCAATTAAATTGATGACCTTCGATGAAACAAGACTCCGGCTTGATGACGGTGATGATGACAAAGCGCCGATACTTTCGCAGGCTCTTGCAATCGCACTGCGCGGTGTGCCTGGAAAGCACCATTCGCAAATCAATCTGCGCAAGGGTGAGCTTGCACTCGTTGGTAGTTACGATGCCGTCTTCAAACAAATTTCAAACATCTCTCTACTTGCATTTGGTCTGGTCGCCTGTCTGATGGGAAGTTATGCACTTCGCTGGTGGCTCTACACCGATCAAATAGATTCATTGAAGAAACAGTTCCAGACCGAAATCAAACAGACCCTTGGAGCCGAGCCCAAAGAATTAAAAAATATTGCAAGTCAATCGAGCTGGGACCTAACAAACTATTCAAACCGCGCCTTCAAAACCATGGACGAAGATCTGCGCTCGAAAAAGGCCGCAATTGATAATTTTCTCGGTTTGCGGAGTGCGGTTCCGCTTAAGGTCCTTCGAGACGTCTCACAGGCAATCGACAAAAAGACAACGGTAGACATCACCAACTTCCACGTCCATGCCAATGGAACGGCCGACATTGAAGGCGAAACCGTTGATCTTGCAACAGCCGAACGAATCGGCTCTATCATTCGCGGCATCGGCAGTTTTCAGAGCGTCAAGCTCAACAACCCCGAGCGAATTCCCGGTTCGGACAAGGTCAAATTCAGTATGACAGCAACGATCAAAGAGGAAAACTGAAATGAGCGGAGCAACGAACGACGTTCAGGAACATTCACAAGGTGACGTGCCGCGTTGGCTTCTTCCTGTCAGGGAATTGATCTTTGGCAAGCAGAACGAACGCATCGAATACTTCATGGACAGCTACTTCAAGCTCCCGTCTGAAGGGCGCACGGCCGTCATTGCGGGAGCCTTCATATTTGCCGGACTTGTCGTATTTACTTTCATCGGTCTCTACCTGTCTGCTCTGAGTAGTCTGCAAGCCAAACTTGACGGATCATTTCAGGCGATGAACAAGCTTCGGGCAAAGCAGGTTGAATACGCAGTTACGAAGAAGAAATTTGACGAGCTCGACCGCAGAATCGGCAACGTCACCGGCAGTCTGCAGATTCTCTCGCTCCTTGAGGACAAGGCTAAATCTTTGGATCTTCAGATCAGTGGAAACACAAAGACAGACAAGGGTTCCAACGAAAAAGATTTCATTCGCGGAACACCGCTGGCTGACAAGTATAAGTCGACACGTTCCGAGTTCCGTGTCTCAAATGTAAGTCTCAAGAAAATTATCGATCTCGTTGTCGCAATCGAGTCGGACGACAAGATGCTGCGTGTGAGTGATCTACGCATCAAGGGTCTTTACCAGAACAAACTCTTCTTTGATGCGACCTTTGCGGTAGATGGAATCGAGCCCAAGAAATGATCACGGCACGGGAGCGCAACCAGCATGGATAAAACACAGCCTAAAAATAGTCTTCTCGTTGAAGACATACCGATTTTGGCTGCCGAAACTTCTGAAGCGGCTGAGAGCGTTGATGGCACCGCAGCTCCGATGCGCTCACAATTCGGCAGTGAGGCATGGGACGATACTCTCAGTCCGCGGGTGAAGAAATTAAAGCGGAGCAAAATCATCCTAACCCAGACTCTGTTTGGATTGGCTGTTTTTATTGTATTTCTTTGTCTGACGTTTCCGATGAACGTCGTCAAGGAAGTGATCGTCACGAAGGTCAATACTTCGCTTTCAGAAAACAATGTTCCCGTGCGGCTGAACATCGGCGCGCTCAAAACAAGATTCCCGCTTGGTGTCAGTCTCGAAGATGTTCAGGTCAGTAATATGAACAACGCAACGGCAGTGGTCAAAATTGGCAAGTTGGACGCGACTCTGAACGTGCTGCCTATGTTCATCGGAAGGCTAAGCGCTGATTTGAGGATCACACAATCGGGCGGCAGCATCGCTATTCGCTACCACGACAGCCTGTTGTCCCTTTTGAAGATGACTCAAAAAAATGCGCGGTTTCCATCCGGAACTGCAAGAATCGCATTTAGCAACTTTGAAATTCTTCAATATACAGCGAGTTTGTTTGAGCTCCTCAAACCAGAGGGAGCGTCCGCGGGCGGACGCGGTGGCAGTTCTGCGAGTATGTCTGAATTTGCGAGCCAGCTTCTCTCCTCCACTCTGGCAGTTGCCATACAACCATTTCTGGAGTCAGAGGTGGGCGGCCAGATTACAGGTTCGATCCAATTGGAACTGCCGGCTCCGGGTGAGTCTTTCGATCTTGCCAAGGGCGATCTGGATCTGAAAATCGGAAAAGCATATTTTGAAATGAAGGATGAGACCTTTGCGATTCCCAAGCAGGAGTTCAATGAGGCTAGAATCAAAGCAAAACTCGAGAAAAAGACAATCACAATCCCAAATGAAACAAAACTGCTTGCGAGTGATGTCGGTATTGAACTCTCCGGCAGCATGAACGTCACAGAATCGCTTTCGATCAACGACGTCAAACTGGCGTTATCGATGCTCATGAAGGGTAAGATTGAAGAAAATTTCAAGACGCTTTTGCTTGTCATGATTGGCTGTGACCCGCAAAAGATGGTGAACGGGAAAATGGATGTTGAACTCACCGGAAACTTTTCAGCTCTGACTTGCCGGTAAGGACAAATATTCTTTCTGAAGGGAGCTGATTTTAATGGAAACACAACCACCCCAGAGCAGTTTGCTTGTTGAAGACATTCCTGTTCTTGCCGCTCAAAATGAGATTGCAGAAGAGGCGGTCAGCATGGTTGCAGCACCGGCACGCTCTCAATACGGAGCAGATTTGTTCGGTGACGTGACGCACCTGCGTGCACGAAAATCAAAAAAAGCAAGACTGATCGCCATCTATTCGGCCGTTGGTCTTGTCTCATTTTTTTTCTTTCTCTATTTTTCCTTTCCAATCAACGTCGTCAAGGAAGTTGCGGTCAGTAAAGTCAATGAGGTTTTCATCCAGCGGAGAATGCCTGTCAGGCTTAGTGTCGCCAGTCTTAAATTTAAATTCCCGGTTGGTGTCTCGCTGGATGATATTCAGCTGATGAATGTCACTGACTCCGACGCTACGGTAAAAATCGGCCGAATTGTGGCGTCCTTGAATGTGCTTCCGATATTTGCAGGCAAAGCAGACGCGAGTTTGCGGGTGACGCAGTCCGGAGGCAGTCTGGATGTGAACGTCAGCGACAGCTTGTACTCGCTGTTCAAGCTTGCGACGGCGAAGAATGCTCGTCTGCCTTCCGGTCAGTTTGCTATGACGTTCACCAATTTTGAAATTAAGTCTTTGGTTGCGAATGCACTTGCATACATCAAAGCTGAGGACAATCCCAACCTAAAGACGATCGAGCCGTTTCTTAAAACAGAGATTGGCGGCCAGATCACCGGGCTTGCGACAGTCGAACTCCCGCCTGTTGGAGATTCATTCGATAAGGCTCTTGCAAATATCGATTTAAAGCTCGCGAAAGCTTATCTCTCGTTCAAAGATGAAAGCATTCAAATACCCCAACAGGATTTTTCCGCCGCACGGATTAGTCTTAATTTAGCGAAAAAATCTCTTGAGATTTCGTCCGACACAAAATTCATTGCAAATGATATCGGCGTGGACGTTGCAGGCCGCATTAATATTTCCGATGCTTTGTCCGTCAACGATGTCAACCTGAAACTTGCTTTGACCCTGAAGGGCAAGATTGAGGAGCAGTTCAAATATCTGTTGCCCGCCGTCTTTGGTTGTGACCAGAGCAAGATGGTGGATGGAAAGATGGATTTTGAGTTGTCCGGAAGTTTCGGGGCACTTGCCTGCCGTTGATATTCATTCATCGGAGGTTTGATGAAAATTAAGCATGTCCTAATGATTTTCTTGACCATTGCATCTCTGCCTTTCGCAGTACAGGTGCGTGCAGATCGTCTTGCCATCTTTGATGAAGACACAGAGATTGTTCGTGAGCTTGGTTCTGGTTCACCGCTCAGGCTTTCTGCGCTGATTGAGAGACATTTTTTTGCTGGGGTGAGCGATTATCAGATCGGCGATGAGTGGGGAAAAAAGGTTGTCGATTCAGCGCGCCGTCCAGAAACTGATCCAGTCTATTACCGCACTGTACATGCCACCGCATTCTTTAATTCTGCAACGGCTTTCTACCTCGGCCGCTTTGTCGGGCAACATGTGATGGCGACCAACCATCACGTCATGAGTTCGGACTGGGAATGCGATGGGCGGAGCGCAAACTTCACGGTTCGCAAAAAGCGTCATCGCTGCAAAGAGTTCATCGGCAGCTGGCCTGAGGTTGATCTCGCGCTGTTCACACTTGAGACCAATCCTGAAGTTGATCGTGATCTGCAGGGTGTCGGTGGGAACTTTGATTTTGCCAACAGCATTTCAGCAGATTTACCTTTGTTGACTGCAGGATTCGGTGTTGCAGGAAATGCTTCCCGGCAGATGGTTGTCAATGAAAATGCTGATTGCCGCGTGATATCGGGTGACGACGAATTCCGACTCCTTGCAGACCCGGATCGCTATAATCCCGCCACCTATAAAGCTTGGTCTTTTGCGACGGGTTGCAGTGTATCCCACGGTGATTCAGGCTCTGCCGTTGTCAGTCGTCAGAATGGTAAAGTAGTGGGCATCGTCTGGACAGGAGCAATTCCAAAGGAAGAACGCGTTCAGCGCTCAAGTTATCTTCGAGAGCTGCAGTTGCGTCGAGATGAGGAGGTCTGGTCGTTGTTGACCTACGTGGTTCCGGCCAAGAAGATCGCAGAGAGGTTGCGCAGAGCATTGACAGATGGTGAGTTGACTGAAGAGCAACAGTCATTGGTTCGTGAGCTTCTGAACGGTCGATAGAAGTAATTTTTGGCGCCGCACACTACAACTTGATTTTGATAATTGTCTGTTTTTTCGGAGCCTATGCAAGGTTCAACCGGCTTCTGCCGTGACCTGCGACACACTGCCATCCCAGCGAAGCATATATACGGTGACATCGTCTTCGAGCGGCCGCTCTTTTCCGACAGCGGTAAAAATTTGCGAGATTGATTCGACGCAGTTTTGTGGCGAATCATTTTGGATGAGCTTCTTTCTCAACATGCGCGATGAGAGCATCGGGCCTTTTTCAGTTGAATTCTCCAAAAGCCCATCTGTGTAGAAAAGTACGCTGTCACCAGGGTTGAGTGTAAAGGCTGCGTATCCGAAGCTGGGGCTCTTTGAAAAACCGAGTAGCGAACCGCTGCACGGTAGTGTGGTGACTGAATTTTCACATTGTGAATAGATGTAAGGTGGTACGTGTCCGGCGCTCATCAAGCCAAATTCTCCCGACTGTAAATCGAGACAGGCGAATGCCATTGTCATGTACCGCTGACTCTCTGAGCCAGACATGTGCACAGACGCGTTGGCAATCATTGACAGCTCATTGAGACTCTCCTGGATAGACGTCAATCGTTCAATCGGGCGTTTGGACTCCTTCTGCAGGTGCGACAAAACAGCTCCGCTGACGACCGCTGTCAACAGAGCTGAGGGAAGGCCGTGTCCTGTGACATCTCCAACGAGAATAAAAAGTCGATTACGGATGGGGTCATAGTGATGATGATACCAATCTCCGCCCGTTTCGGATGCTGGTTCATAGAAATGCGATATTAAGGTATTTGGCACTTGGATATCATCAGGAAGCAATGCATCTTGAACCGCCCGGGCGGCTTCAAGTTCCGCTTCAATGCGAGCCTTTTCTTCTTTTGAGTTGAAGAGAATGAAGTTCTGATACGCAATCGCCGCCTGCGATGCGAGCGGTGAGACAATTTGCTTGGACCGCGCATCGAAGTAGTCGGTAATATCGGGACGTGCGAGGTAGCAGTATCCATATACATGCTCTTTGAATGCCAAAGGAACGACCATGACAGAGCCGTCGCATGCCTCGTGTGCTGTGCGCCATGCTTTGGGTCGTATGGTCGGCTCTAGATTTGCCTCTTGTCCGCATTTTTCGAGAAACCATTGGTCTACGCCGTTCGCCGGATTCAGGCTGATTCTCAGATTATCCAAAGGTATTCCGAGTGAACTCACGGGGACGAGATTTTTTTCCTCATAAAGGAAAAGGACGGCGAATCGGGCTCCCGTGCATTTGTTCATGGCGTCGAGGGCTTCATCCAGAAGTTGCGTTTTGTTGGTCGTAGCGCTGAGAGTCAAAAAAATCTGCAAGAGTGATTCCAATTCAACCTTGGGGCGAATCAATTCGGTCAGGCTCAAATTGGATCCTGACTGACTCGTGAGTCCGACATTCTCCTGCTTTGTTTCCATGATCTCTTCTGTTCGCGCGGTGCCGCGGTCGCAGCGGTCGACGAAATAGACGTACTGCCGTTCCGAGTAGTATTCACGGCACATCCGATACAAGACTTGTGCGTATTCGGGATCTTCATCAATAATCAGATGAGCGAGATACATCCTCAATTCAAAGAAAATGGCGGGCAGGCGCAAGTGTTCTGCTCTTGCAATTCCCTTTTGGGCCAACCAGCGGCCAAAAACTTGAAAACCGTTGCGATAGAACATTTCGCCCGTAATGAATATTGTTTTGGGAAGCAGCAGACGCGCAGAGAATAACTGATTGATCCAAGCAAGCATCAGAGGAGGAATAGCTGCCAGAGGACGATTGAGCCTGACGTAGCAAGTTGCAAGCAGGACCGGTGCAAAGATGCAATAAACAATACGATGAAAGTGCCTCGTGATGCTTCCGAATGCGTCCTGCAGATAGGGCAAAGCCCTCTCTGGATCCTCTCTCATCAGATTGATTTCACCCAATGAGATTCTCGCATAGCAGGCATCTACCGTATCGAAGCCGTCGGATTTGTTCGTATTCGCGGCCTGGATGACGAGAGCCTCATATCTTGCAAAATCGGCGGAATTACCGGTCAGCAGGAGATGCCGCAGAACTGCATCGAGAATCGTGGGTGCCTGTTTAATCCGAAGGATTAGCTCTGCATACTTCGTGTGAAGGGCATAACTCTCACCATTTCCCAACGCATATTCATCCATCTGAATGAGACCCTGCATCGTAAGCACACGATAAAAGGACTCGCCCGCGTTTTCCAGCAGATCCAGTGCCTGTATGTGCCTGGCATGCGCTTCTTTGATGCGTGCGCGCGGAAATTCATTGAGATAGCTCCAAACGAATAAAACAAACGCGCGATAGATGGGGTCAGGATTCTGTTCGAAATATTTCAAGGCATTGCGGAAAAGCGGATCGGCAATCCTTGCCAATCCAAACGTCGCGAGAATAACAGCCCAATATGAAACCATGATCGCGCGAAGTTGATTTGGCCTTTGTCGGAGAAATGCAAATGTGTAGCGCATCTGATTGCTGACGGCGCAGAGTGGACGAGAAAAGAAGAGACCCACCTGCAGGGAAATAATCAATTTGAAGACAACTTGTTCCTCGCGGGAATTTTCTGATTCCCGTTGCCTGCCAAAAAATCTCCAATATACAAGACCAATGCAGAAGGGAATGAACATTCCCACTATGACGAGTAGGGCCTTAAGCTCACTGGTGTCTATTGATTTCCCCAGCAATTTAATTCCCTGCTCACCGCGTTCGAGGCTGTTGCGGTATCGGAACAATGTCAGATTGCAATCACAAACTTTGGCGAGAATTTCACTTTTGTGCAGCCTGTCCTCAACGGATGGGATGATGCTCTCATAAAGATTGACCGCTCCCACAGGGTCCGCATTTAGCACGCGCGCATCGGCCAGAAGTTCGGTGATTTCTATAAATTCTTGCATAAGAAGTGCAGAGTTAGAACAATCTTGTGGGAGTAGTTCTTGTGCAGTCTGGGAGTATTCCAGCGCTTTCTGATAGGCGAAAATCTTCAGGGCCATTCGTCCCGCATCAAGAAGAATTCTCCTCGCCCATGCCGGATTTTTATCAGGAGAACCGTTTTTGAGATGATACGCCAGTTCGAAAATCTCGTTGGATGCCGTTCTTTGCGGGTTGACTAGTCCTTCGGCATCAATCTTCTTGTGCAGCCAAACTGCATAATTGTGATGACAGTCTTTGCGCAATTCATGACCTGCCAATTGGTAGGCGGCCTCTCGCACTTTGTCATGGACAAACGTCATTTTTTCGCTGTTGAAGAAAATCAGATGTTTGTCGGTCAGTTCGGTGAGTGAACGCAAAATGGGTGTGACGATTTCTTTTTCCTGCAACAAATATTCGATTGCCGAGCGGCTGACTTCATTGCCGACTGCACTTGCAACCAGCAGAAGTTGTCTTGCCTCCGGGTTGAGTTCACTGATTCGCTCCGAAACCAGCGAGGCGATGCCGAAAGTCAGTGAAGCATTTTGTGCCTTAGTGATGTCGAAAGTCCAGTTTGATCCGTTCGCATTTGCGTTGAAAATCTCACGTGCAAGACAGAATCCCAGATACTCTCTGAGGTAAAAAGGGTTTCCCTGTGTCAGTTGATAACACATGCGTTGAAGTTTCGAGATTTCTGGCCCGGTTTCATCGATAAGGTGTGCGACTAGCAGGTCGGATTCAGCCTCGCTCAACGGACCAAGTTCGAAATGGGACTGTCGTGTCTGATACTGCAGGACGCGCAAATGCAGCGGATGTTCCTGGCTCACTTCGTTGCTGCGGTAGCAGCCGAGCAAGAGAATTTTTCCGAGCACATCCCGTCGTGCGTATTCGGTGATCACCTCGACAACGGACATGCTTTCGCTGTCCGCCCATTGCAAATCATCAAGCACAAGCATCAGCCCATCGTGGTATGTTCCCATCTCTGCGATGAGTTCCACAATCGATTCTGCGAATGCTGTTTGTTCGTCTTCAAATTCTTGATGTGCCGGCCCCTGCCCAAGAGCGAATACGTCCCGCAGGAAGCCAAGTCGATGTGTAAGAAGAGTGATCTTTGGACCGAGCTTTGCAGCAGTTTTACTCGCCCATTCTTCCTGTTTGCTGGCCGGTTCGAGCCGCATTTTCGTCAAAAACGTTTGAATGACCGAGAGGATTGCGGATAGGGGAAGGTTGCGCTCGAACTCGGAGAATTTTCCGGTCATAGTCAGCATATTCTTATCTGCCGCTTCAATTGCCACCTGCCGACAGAGGCTCGATTTTCCGGCTCCTGACGGTGCACCGATGAATGCACATCCACCTTTGCCGGAAATTGTTTCGGAGAGCATGCCGGTGAGTTTTCCGATTTCGCTTGCTCTGCCTACGAAAGTTGATTTGTTGTTGAGTTCGCGAAAGCGATCGCTCTTGCCGAGTGCGAAGGGCACGATGGTATGGTTTGATTCGAAAGAATGAAGGCATGCCTTGAGATCAAGCGCTAATCCGCATGCGCTGAAATAGCGTTCATCCGGATTTTTTCGCAACAGCTTCAGGACAATGTCGCTGAGTGGTTCGGGGAAGTCACTGACTATGTTGCACAGAGGTGTCGCCACACCATTGAGGATTTTTTCGAGCAGAGCAGCGGGTGTAGGTTCCTGGAAAGGGGGATGCCCTGCTGCCATTTCATAGAGTGTCGCACCAAGTGAATATAGGTCTGACTGTTCGTCACGACTCGATTGTATGAAGCCAGTCCGCTCGGGAGCAAGGTAGGGCAGTGTACCCAAAGCCTGAGTCGTCCGAGTCAGGAAATCACGGTTGTTTATGAGGGCAGCCTGGCCAAAATCATGATAAACGATTTGCTGGTGCTCAACGTCTCGAAAGCCGATGTTTGCAGGTTTGATGTCTCCATGAATCAGTCCTTCGCTGTGTGCTGCGTCGAGACCATCTGCCAGAGCGATCGCCAGACGCAGCCATTCTCCGATGGTCGCAAACGTTCGAACATTTGTTCGAATTGCGTCTTGGAGAGAGCCTCCCGTTAAATATTCTTGAACGAGAATCGTCATATCGGAGTCACTGACTAGTTCCTGTCCTCTGACAACTTTGTTTGAATTGATTTTTGAAAGTGTTGAGGCTTCACTTTGTATCTGAGCAGTGACTTCAAGGATGGCAGTTCCACCCGACACTGCTTCAGTGAAGATTTTGAGGGCGACAAGTTTACCTTCCTCGCCGCGCAGGTCGCGTCCGAGGTAGACTTCGCCACTTCCTCCAAATCCCAGCAGTGATTCTATTTCAAATCTGCCGGCACAGATTTTTTGTCCAATCTGCAGCCTCTGCATGATCATCCTCGTAGGTTGATCCGGTATCGGCTATTTCGTCTGCGGCGGGTCGGTATGTTTTGCCGTCAGAAGTTGGTGTGTTCCAGGCTGTGCAAAGGTGGGACAAAAATCATGGCAATATGTCTAAAATCAAAAAAATCGGTCCTTCAAAGCTGGCAGTCGTCCACGTGCCGAGTGCAGGGCGTCTTTGCTGATGATAGCCTCGAGAATTCCGACTTCCTCATTTAATTGGGCAACAATCGTGCCCCATGGGTCGACAACCATCGAATGCCCCCAGTTGCGTTTGCGTCCTTCAGTGTGGAAGCCAGTCTGGTTGCAGGCGACAACAAAGCATTGGTTTTCGATGGCACGCGCACGCAGAAGAACTTCCCAATGATCTTTGCCCGTCTGATGAGTGAATGCAGCGGTGATAAAGAGTACATCAATGGCACCTGAGCGGGTGATTTCGCGCCGAACGATCTCAGGGAAGCGAAGATCGTAGCAGACGATATTCATGCAGTGCCAGTCTTCCGTTCCAGACAGGATGCGGAAAGTGCTGGTTTCCTTGCCCTGCGCAAAGACGTCTGATTCACAGTAGAGCGGCTGACCGTTGGCATCCTTCAAATTGAACAAATGAATTTTGCGATACACATCCAGCAGGGCGCCCTGCGGTGAAAAAACGGTGGCGGTATTGAAGACGCGGTTTTTTTGGTCTGCAATCTCTGCGTGGGTGCCTGCAACCAGATAGTGCGCACTGTTCTTGGCCCATTGGGACAGCAATTTGAAAGTGCCCTCTCCGAGATGATTTGCGCTCTGCAGGCGAAGGTCGTCACCACCCATGACTGCAAAGACTTCGGGCAGCACGGCAACATTGGCAGATCCAGTGGCCTGCCTGAGATTCGCAATCATCGATTCGATTTGAGCCAGATTTTGACCGACGTCCGCCGCCGGATTGGTTTGCAGACAACTGATTTTCATGTGCATTCCGTTTTCAGCGCTGGGTTTTCAAATAATTGCGCAGACGTTCGGCTTCTGTCGCACCCGACTGGTTGTCGATTCCGCTTGAAATGGAACCCACCTTGCTGAGTCCTGAGTCGGGGTTTGACATAGAGTTTGTCGCGTCCGCGCTTCCCTTCAGGGCGTTGTAAATGGTTAGCGCGTCAGAGTCACTCATTTGGTCGATTTTTTCGTTTGTGAGCTGTCCGCCTGTATCGCCCGCTGCCTTTTTTGCCACAGTCACTGCAAGTGTCGTCTGCGCAATTGCCAGTTGGTAGTTCTGCTCGTCAGTCCGTTGTTCTGCCGGTATGTTGCTGAGTGCTTGAACGGCTGCCTGCACGTTTGCAATGTTTTCTTCTGTTCCCGCCGGCAGCGCTCCACTGATGGCGCTCCAGCTGGACTGGTCCTGACTCCCGCTGCTGATCGAGGTTCCAATTTTGAGCAGGTCGACGCCTGACTTTTTAAGATACGCGTTTGCCAGCATCGAACGCGCAGCGGCGTCGTCCGGATTATTCTTAAGGTACGACTCAAGTGTGCTGATGGCAGTATCCAGGTCACCAGATTCGAGGGCGGCCTGCGCTTTGTCTGAGTCCGAGCGTTTGACGGCTTTTGAAAAAACATTTCCACTTCCGCAGGCCGCAGTGCCCGCGGTCATTCCTGCCACCAAGAGTGCAAGGAACCCTGCTGATGCAAGTTTTCGAAACTTCGTGAGAGAACGCTTCCGATGGTTTTGCAACAAAAGGTGGTTGAAGTTTACAGGTGTCTTCATTTTGTCCACCCCACGCTCAGACGGCCATAGTAACTCCGGCTTTTACTGTCACCGGGATATTTCCCGAGTTCTTCGGAAAAGATGCCCGCGTCGAGCCTGAGAAGTCTGAAATTCAAAAACACACCATAGGTGGTGTAGCCTTGGTTGAGTCCACCTTGAACTCCGAGAACGTTCGAAAATGTAATCTCTGATCCAAGGTGAAGTCGTTTGAAAATGTTTTGTTTTGATTTGTTCATGACGTCATACACGTCCATCGAAAGGCGTGCGCGGCTGTTTTTAGTTCCTGGCTGAATCGACATTCCGACGTCGATAGTCTGCAGTTCTGCGCTGGGACGCTCTTCCGCAGACTTGCCGCCGACGTTGTAGGTCATGCCAAGGTTGCGAGCCACAACCGAAAACTCCGGTGAGGAATCGGCTTGGGGTGTGAACAGCACACCAATGTGCGCACCAACCCCGACACCGCGTTTCATGACATCATTCAACAAGTTGTTGCTACCTGAATCCTTGAATTTCGACTGCGCTTCGAGTGCCGACACGCTGAGGTTGGCTTCTGCTTTTTGAATCAAAAGTCCCGTGATGCCGAGATGAAACTTGTTGGAGGCGAAACTGCGGCCAATGCCATAGGCTGCACCGACGCGCACCGCAGTGGAAACCGATGCAACAGGAATTCCGGAGAACGGATCGTTCTTAAGCGAGATCTGCAAGTCTGCACGCTCAATCACTGCAAGTGCCGTGCGGCGGAAGCTCGCTCCTGTTGCGTTTTGAATTCCAAGTCTGACGGGACGACCCAGCACGCTGCCGACAATGTCGAGCATATTCTTGTTCGCTTTGACATCTTTATAAATTGACAATCCGTTATCGCTGGCCTCGATTTGCGGGCTGACGAGAATGATATCGTCGATGAGGCCTTGGCTGCGTGAGAGATTCGCAGGATTGTAGAAAAGTGCTTCTAGTCCTTTGACCTCAGTAATTCCCGCGCCTCCCGAACCGAGCAGTGGAGCTGAAATATACTCGCGCTTGAGCTCTGCTCCTGTACCCAGACACGGCAAGGCGAGCATCGCAAGCAGCGATAGTCCCTGAGCGGTGTTCCTGTGAGTCCATCTGAAAGCGTTGCGCATGTTCATACCCCGGCGTTGCCATAGGAAATATCGGCTGAGCTGCAAAAAAAAAGAGGACCGCCGTCAAAAGCGGGGCGGTCGCTCCAATGAATGTAAAAAGTGTGAGTATGATTATCGGGTTATGTTGATTGGGACTGGTCCTGTCGGTTGCCGGAATGCGAGTACTTCTGCCGGCTCGCCGAGATTGGGCTTCTCGATCCGGTCGATCTCGAGTTCTTTGGCAAAGACTGCCGTCAGCCCGAGCCATCGTTCGATCGACGGCATCACACGTCCGACGAGAACATGGCAAGCGTCTTTGAATTGTGCATGCACTGCAAGCAGTGTTGCGTCCTCTACCGACTGTGCAATGCGATCAAGCTCGCGCAGGCAGTCCTGCGCACTGGCGCTCAGTTCCAGCGGAGAGCGTTGCAGCAAGTCGAGCGGATGACCGCCCAAAGTCAGAAATGAATGGCAGTCTTTGAGCAGCGTATCGATTTCTTTTTCCGCAAAGGTATTCGAATCCCAGAGTTTGAGAGTTGCGACCTTGATGTCAAAGACGAGCAGCTCGGCCATCTCTTGAGCGACTTGCAGACTCTCGAACGAAAGCTGGGCGGTGTTTTCGATGCGTGCATCAATGACGTCGCTGGCGCCGAACGAGGCGAGTGTTTCGGCCTGAAGATTGTCGAGGTCTACCTCGTTGCCGTTGATTGTCAGCGAGGTCAGACAGCTGTTGCTGCGGCCCGCAAGGTTGTCGAGTTTTTCTACGAGCGCTTGAAGGCTCTCTTCGTTTTGAAGGATTGCCAGCCGGCGGCCATTCACGCGAATATCAGCCATTGTCGTTCCTCCCCCTTGCCTGTTTGCGGTTAAGCCTGACGTCTAGATTCACTGCGCTTCTGGATCTGTGCCATGAGGCTGTGTGCGCGGCTGTTCATCGGGTCAAGCAGCAGAATGTTTTCCATCAACTTGGTTGCCTCTTCGAGCTTTCCTGCACGGAATGCTATGCCGCCAAGAGTAAAGACCATGTTGATGTCATGTGGATGCAGGCCGACGTAGCGCGAAACAACCTCTTCGGCGTCTTCAAACACCTCAGTATCGTAAGCGAGCTTGACGAGATTGAAGATGGCGACTGTGTTTTCAATGTTGAGTTTGCATGCGCGTGCTGTCCAGCGGCGTGCTTCTTCAAGTTCGCCAAGTCCTTCGAAGGCAAGTCCCAAACCAAGGCTCGCCATATCATCACGAGGCGACAAGCCGACAGCCTTTTGGAACTGCGGAACGGCGACGTTGTAGTTGTGTTGCTGCAACGCAACTGTACCCAGTCCGATCAGCGACTTGCCGCAGTAGGGATCAAGCTCAAGCGCCCTTGTGTAGTTCGCCTGACCGTTTTCAAGATCACCCAGCTTGGTGAAGCAGTCACCGATGTGACGGAACAGATTGGCACGCTGCGATGTTGTCAGGTCGTTCATGTTGAACGCCTTGTTGATCAGGTGAATCGCATCGAGGTACTGCTTGCCTTGGATGGTTTTTTCGATCTGCTCGAAGCAGGCATCGACGGAGTCAAGATCCTGTACCTGAGGTCCAGACAAAATGTTCACGATGATCTTGCCCAGATCCTCTGCCGACTGCTCAAAATTAAGCTCATTTTCAACGGCTTTAAATGCCGCGCGCCTAACGTTTGTGAGTTTCTCGCGCTTGTCGATGGACTCAAACATCATGCGGCCGAGGCTGTGGATATTTCCACCGGCAAAGGTCTTGTAGAAGCGTCCCGCAAATTCACCTGCCCAGCCGAAGCCGTTGGATACGATTGTCACACCACAGGCCATGCCGCAGAGAATGTCATACGTTGTATCGAGGTAACGATTCGGGCTGCCATTGATCGGTGCGAGCGGACTGTGAATCAGCGCGTCGCAGGCTGCAATCAGCGGCGAGAGTTGGTTGGCAACCAGCAATTTGTTTCCGGATTCGCTTGGATTCAAGAAGAAGACATGGTCTTCGAGTTGAAGGTCGACGACCGCCTGACGGACATCGGCACTGGAGACACCCGTGCTGCAGAACAGCAATTTCACTTTGCCGACAAATTTTGCGTGGCTCTGCAAAAGGCTCTTGAATGCATACACTGTATCCAGAGCGCCCGAGTCAATTTCCAGCGGACCGCTCTGCAGAAAGACGTAGTCGTTGGCTGCTAGTCCGAGCGCCTTGCGGATATCGCGCTTGTTGCTTTCCCATTTTTCGAGATTAAAAATCTGCGTGTTGACGCCGCGATTGATGCGGCGGATGCGCTGTGGATTGACCTCTTCAAGGTAAGCCCATGTGGCGCCTTCTTTGTCCAGTGAAATAATCGCATCGCAGGTCTTGAGAACCTCACGGCGAATTGTTTTTTCTCGGGTCATCTGTGGTGGCAATGCAGCAAACGGAGTTGCCTTCCAGAGGCCGAGTGTCGCCGGTGGACGCGGGGCGTTTTGCCAGACAATCAGTCTGTTCTGCAATGATCTGCGCGCCTTCATTGCCTGATAGGTGGACAGCGAAGCCTCTCCGACTGCAACGACGAGTTCAGCGTCGCGAATTTCGTTTTCAAGGCCGCCGAGGAAGGATTTGTTTTCAAGTGTCGTCTCGAGTGTCTTGCAGGTCAGGGCAACGGGAATATTTGCCAGATTGCAAGTTTCAACAAACGTTTGAAAGGAGCGTTCCTCTTGGTCGGCAGTCAGAACCACGCCGGTGATTCCTGTCTTGCGCGCAACCGCGTTCCAGATTTCAAGCTCACAATGGTGTGGCAGCATCGGTGCGACGAATGCCACCTTGCGGCCCATGTGCGAGACAAGTGATGCGTTTTGTTTTGCCGGAGAATTTTGATCAGGCGCACTCTTCATGCGTTCGATGATGTCAATCAGCTTGTCGCTTGAAGGAGCCGACTTGAGCGTGTCCAGTTTCGCCGGCTTGCAAGCAGGTTTGGAGGTGCCTTTGTCGGATGCCGGTGCGGTGTCCTTTTTCTCCGAGACCGGACCCGATTTTGCAGCCTTCTGTCCAGCCTGATTTTTCTTGTCAACCTTCAGCATCCCTACTCCCTCCGGTACTGAGCCGTTTGTGCGTATGCATTTACTGTTTTCCGCACTGTAAACGCATGAGTCATTTGCTCTTTGACGCGCTCCAATTCCTTTTGCAGCAACGTCATGAATCCCAAATCGTGATCGCGCAGAAGAGCTGCCAGCTCTTCACGCGATGGAGTTGAATGAGTGCCACCCTGCCTGAGTCCCTGACCCAATGCAGACACCATTCGCTGACGCCTTTGCAAGAACTCCTTCCAGACTGGTTCACTTCCCTGAGCCGCTTGCGAGATCACATCCCGAGCAGACAAGGTGTGCGCCATCATCCGGTGCTCCTTGCACCAGCGCTCCCAGAATCCCTGAAAAGTCGGCCATTGAGCCGTCAATCCATTCACCCGTGCCTGCATCGAGGCACTGAAAGACTCATATTCGGTCTCGAGCGAATGCGGGTTCATGAGTGCTACGCCCCCCGTCCGAGGATGACAGACGGGGAGAGAGCGGTTGAGTTCCAATTCTGCAGTGGGTCAGAAGTGCGACAGGCTGATCGGCAATTCAGCGAAAGTATTCGCCCCAGCGGCGGTCTACCAATTTGACAGTTTCCGGATGAGGTTCAACGGTTGCAGGGTACCAAGGCTTCATTCGGCTATCAAAAAACACAGGTGCTGCGAGCGAGGTATGAAAACGGCGGTGTGACATTTTTGCAGCGTGGATGTCGGCGGCAGGCTCGAAGCGCGTGAACCAGCTCCAGAGGAATTTTTCCTCGTTCTCGGTTGCCTCTGCGACATCATCGACAAGCAAGATCAGTTCGTAGGGCGAAAAGCCCGGGTGATTGCAAATTTCAGCGATAAAATTGGGTGAATCTTTGTAGGCGGGGCCGCTGATCACCAGACACCCTTTAACAAAGACTTTCGCATCACGGATTCCCGACGGCAATGCAGCTGGAGGCAGGCCGTTCAACTCGCGGCGCGGCTGGCCGAGTGCAAGCCAGATTCCCTTGCTTCCCTCGTTGACCTTCGGACCGCTGTAGTCAAGCGTGTCCTGACTGACGTTGCTGATGACAAACAGGTCTTTTTCCCAATTGGTTCTTTCCAGAAAATAAACCAGAGTTTCGCGGAAATTATTGAGGTCCACCTGACCGTCGGTCAGCATAAGGAATTTTTGCAATGAGAGCTGACCTTCACCAAGGATCCTCAAAGCGCTCGCGATTGCCTCTCTCTCATATCGATCTTTGACCCGAGCTGCAGCGAGCGCATGAAAACCTGTTTCGCCGTAAGTTTTAAGCTCGATGACACTCGGCATTACGATCGGAAACAACGGAGAGAGAAGTTTCTGCAGGTAGTCTCCGATGTAGAAGTCTTCCTGCCGAGGCTTGCCGACGACGGTTGCCGGATAAATGGCATCCTTTCTGTGGAACATTCTCTTCACGTTGAACACGGGATACGGATGCGCGAGCGAATAATAACCATAGTGATCGCCGAATGGGCCTTCCGGCCTGCGTTCGTGCGGCGGTACTTCTCCGACGATTGCGAATTCAGCTTCGCTGACGACCGGATATGGAAGATCATCGCGCTTGCTCATCGGCAGTTTCTCGCCAAGCAGCAAACTACACAGCATCAGTTCGGGAATGTCCTCGGGCAGCGGCGCAATTGCCGAGAGCATGAGGGCTGGCGGTCCGCCAATCAACAGATTCACCGGCAGACTTTGATTCTGCGCCTGCGCGGCCGCGTAGTGGAACCCGCCGCCCTTGTGTATCTGCCAGTGCATGCCGGTGGTCTTTTCGTCATAGATATGTATGCGGTACATGCCTAAGTTATGTTTACCAGAACGCGGATGCTGGGTGTAGACCAGCGGCAGGGTCACGAAACGGCCGCCGTCCTCGGGCCATTGCACAAGCGCAGGCAGTTCATCTAGACCCCGTCCGGCAATGAGCGGACTTTCAACTTCAAACACCGGAGCGTTGCGTTTTGACTTCAAACCGATTTTGAGTGCGTCGAATGCCAGATCGCGTGCACCCCAAAACGTGCTCAGCTTTGGCGGCAGCGCGTGGTGAACCAAATCAGCAGCGCGCTGCACAAACTTTTCCGGGCGGTTTCCAAATGCCAGCTCAATGCGTGATACGTTGCCGAACAGGTTCGTCACAACCGGAAAAGGACTGCCTTTCACGTTGCGGAAGAACAGCACCTTGCCGTTGTTTTCAATGACACGGCGGTGAATCTCGGCAAGTTCGAGGTTGGGGTCCACCTGTGTCTCGATGTCCTGAACTTCTCCGCGTGCGCGGAGGGCCGAAATAAATTCTCTCAGGTTTCGCATGTCTGACCTTTGTTTTCGTTCCTTCGAAGAGCCATCCGCAGTGCAGTTCCGGAAGCGACCGTCATTGCAAGGGCGAACGGGCCGAGGATGAATCCTGCCGCGCCGAATTGCGCCAGGCCACCCATCATGGCCAGAAACAGCCAGAATGGGTTGAGATCACCGGCGCCGCGCGCGACCAGAGGACGTATGAAGTTGTCTGATGTTCCCGCGATTACGGCACACACCAGCATGGCAATCGCCAAGTCCTGCCTTCCGGCGACCGTCCAGCACCACAGGGCGCTGCCCAGCGTGATGGGTGCAGTGCCGATGACAGGAATAAAAGAAAGAAAAAATGCAGCTGACGTCCAGAGCAGCAGGTGGGGCACTCCGGCGAATCCCAGAAAGATGCCGATGATGAGCGCCTGAATGAGCGACACAAAGATGTTCGCAACAACAAGCGAGCGGATCAGGTTCGAAAACGTGAAACGGAGCAGGGCGCGTTCGTCAGGCCAGGGGAAAATGAAGCGTAAAATTGCGATTCTCAGTCTGCGGCCAAAAATGAGAAAATATCCCCAGCTAATAACCGCCAGCGTGGCAGTGAAAACTGCCGATGGGAGTTCGGCGAGCCAGCGGCCAGTGTTTTGAGCAAGCCAACTGACAGCCTTTTGTACCCCTTCAGAGAGGAGCGAAGTGATTTGCTGCGGGTCCACATCAAACGGCAGGAGTTCTATCAGCTCTCTGCCTTTGCTCAATAT
>JBEDKY010000065.1:0-3972 GCA_041171905.1 Pseudomonadota bacterium | reverse complement strand
CGATCATGGAGTGCACAACGTCCAAAAGTTTGGGAACCTTTTGAACTTCATCAATGACAATCCAAGGCTTTTTGTCTTTCTTCCAGAGCTCTCGGAGCCGCGATGGCTGAAGAATGAGCTGGGCTTCAAGTTCTGGCTCGAGCAAGTCGATCCAAAGGCAGTCTTCGGGGCTAAACAGGCCTCTTAATAGCGTTGATTTGCCCGTACCGCGTGCGCCAAAGAGAAAAAAACTGTTTGTTTTCGATAATTTGGAGAGTCTCTGGAACATGAGTCGGATTTTACCTCAATTTACGACACTAAATCCAGATTCTGCTCGGTAGCTCGACAAGTCAAGTTTCGAGACTGTCCCACTCAGCCGGCTGCTTATCCACAATTTTATCCACAATGCCGGCGAGCTCGTTCGCACTGAATTCCCTGATTGAGAGCCACCCCGTCAGGTCATCGCGTCCGACGTATAAGTTTTCGATTTCCACCGGATCTCAATGGGTGTCTTTTGTAGCGTACTACAATTTACTTCGGAGTAAATTGTAGTACGCTACAAAATGCGGTTAACCATCTTGGCTGGACTGGTGGAGTGGACTATGTCAGAAAGTACCATAAAAAACAGGTATTTGAGGGGCGTGGTTAGCGAATTCCTCGAAAAGAAGATGGTCTTCATCGGTGGTCCCCGCCAAGTGGGTAAGACGACCCTCTGTCTGGGCTTCTTGGAGCCACCCAAGGCCACCAACCCGAATTATCTCAACTGGGATGATTTGGGTGACAGGAAAAATCTTCGTGAGGGTTTACTACCGACCGGCCCATTGGTTGTTCTGGACGAGATTCACAAGTTCAAGAATTGGCGAAGCCTCGTTAAAGGCTTTTACGACAAGAAGAAGGATGTGCAGAAGTTTCTTGTGACTGGATCTGCCCGTCTTGATTACTATCGTCGTGGTGGCGATTCGTTACTGGGTCGCTATCGTTATCTCCGCTTGCATCCATTGTCCGTTACCGAGTTGGGTGTCACCTCGAGTGATGATCTCAAGTCCCTGATTCGCTTTGGCGGATTTCCAGAACCATTCTTTGCTGCGAGTGAAAGAGAGTGGAGGCTTTGGTCAAGAGAACGGCTTTACCGCATTATTCGTGATGATGTTCGGGATCTAGAGTTGGTGCGTGACATTTCCGGCATCGAGATGCTCGCAGATTCGCTGAGTGATCGTGTTGGTTCTCCCCTGTCTGTGAATAACTTGGCACAAGATCTTCAGGTAAACTTCCGGACTGCAGAATCGTGGGTGTCTATTCTCGAACGAATTTATTTCTGTTTCCGAATTGCTCCGTTTGGTGCGCCAAAAATCAAGGCTGTGAAAAAGGAACAGAAACTTTATTTGTGGGATTGGAGCTCCGTAAAAGGTGATGGCTACAAATTTGAAAACCTGGTTGCTAGTCACCTTTTGAAGTTTTGCCATTTCCGCGAAGATGCATATGGTGAAAATATGGAGCTTCGTTTTCTTCGTGACTTTGAAAAACGCGAAATCGATTTTGTTGTATTGCGCAACAAAAAGCCAATTTTTGCTGTGGAATGTAAGACAGGAGAAAAGCAGATTTCCCCTGCGATTCGCTATTTCAAAGAGCGCACCAACATACCATTGTTCTATCAGGTTCATTTGGGAAAGAAATCGAGTGAGCCCGAAGCTGGGGTCCGAATTTTGCCTTTCATCGAGTTTTGTCGAGAAGCACAGCTCGTTTGATCGTTCCTTCAAAGTTTTAAAGCCACAGTTGGCAGAGACAGTCTTGCTTGCACATGATTGCCACTAACAACCGTTTTGTTTGTTGATTTCGAATGTCCAATTATCGATTTGACATTTTTGACGAACGACATTGAACTCAAGAATCACGCTGGAAAGTCGGTTCGCCTTGACGTTGCCTTAAAACTTGCCAATGGCATTTTGATGGACGCTGTGGAGTTGCACAAGCTGCGTGAGCGGCTCGAGAAAGTTCCAGAAAGGCAACGGATCTGGGTGCGGTTTTTTCTGGCTAGGACGTATGCCGAAGTGAAGCAACTGTGCGAGCAAGACTCGATCATCAAACGTGCGTGTGAGGCTCTCGAAATGGTTTCAAAAGAAGACGAAATGCAAGATCTCGCTCGGATGATTTGGCAGGGCGAGTTCGCCAAGCGACACGAGGAGCTTCTGCGTCAGGAGCGGGATCGCACGGGTTGCACTTGAAAAGCAGTCTGTCCGCGCACTGGCGACCACGGGGCAATCGCCTGAAGCCATTGCTGCGTTGCTCCATCTGCCGCTCGAGAGAGTGTCCGAAATTCCTCACGCCACGGAATCAAACGTGCAGTCGAAGGAATGACCCGCACACGGTCATCAAACCACCGTCGCTTGGCTTTCGCATTGTGATCGCGATCTGGAACGTAGTCGACATACACAAAAAAGCGCCTGCACTGGCCACCGCAAACTGCACGCCCCCCGCCCCTGATGTGTGATTTGATTGTGGTTTCAGTTGTGAAAGAAAGCGGAGTGTGTTGTATTTTGTCGGTAGATCTTGACAACTACCGACAAAATACAACACGCTAGTGTCATGGAAACTTCGCACCAGACCATACTGGATCTCGCAGCACAGCGTGGTCTCATTCGCCCACGCGACCTTGATGCGCTGGGGCTGCCGAGTGTCGCCCTTACACGGTTGGTTCGGCAGGGTCTCCTCATCCGCGTGGGGCGTGGTCTGTATGCCTTACCTAATCGCAGCGTGTCTGTGCATGGCACGCTGGCCGAGGTGGCCCGCAAACATCCGAAAGCCATCGTTTGCCTGCTGTCGGCGCTGCGGGTGCACGATCTTACCACGCAGTCGCCGTTCGAGGTTTGGATCGCCATCCCCAACAAGGCGCGTGCGCCCAAGTTGGATTACCCGCCGCTGCGCATCGTGCGCTTCTCTGGTGCTGCGCTGACAGATGGCGTCGAAGAGCATCAGATCGATGGTGTGACCGTGCGCGTGACCAATGTTGCCCGCACCGTGGTCGACTGCTTCAAGTTCCGCAACAAGATCGGCCTTGATGTGGCCATGGAGGCGCTACAGGACGCGTGGCGTGCGAAGCGCGTAAGCATGGACGAACTTTGGCGTTGCGCCACGTTGCACCGCGTGGCCACTGTGATGCGGCCTTACATGGAGAGTCTGCCATGAACGAACGGAACGTTGCGGCATCAGTGCGTGCAAGGCTCCTCAACCATGCCCGCGAGACCCGCCAAGATTTCAACCTGATTCTCACGCGCTATGCAATCGAACGACTGCTTTACCGGATCAGCATTTCGCCATACGCAGGTCAATTTCTTCTGAAAGGTGCGCTGCTGTTTAACTTGTGGTTCGACATCCCACATCGCCCGACTAGAGATGCAGACTTCTTGGGTTTCGGCTCGGCTGAGCTGCCTGAAATCGAAGCGGTCTTCAAAGAAATATGCATGATCGAATCGCATGACGGTGTGGCTTTTCAATCTGACAAAGTGAATGCCGCCGAGATTCGCAAGGAGGCGAACTACGCAGGTGTCCGAGTGATGTTGCTCGGCATGATCGATGGGGCTCGTTGCCAGATCCAGATCGATATTGGATTCGGAGATGCGGTCACGCCGGGGCCGGAGGATGTCGAATACCCAGTCATGCTAAAGGATTTCGCCGCGCCCAAGCTGAGGGTTTACCCGCGCTACACCGTGGTGGCCGAAAAATTTGAGGCGCTGTCAGTTCTGGGCATCGCCAACAGTCGTATGAAGGATTATTTCGATCTCTGGGTACTTGCGCAGCACACCGACTTCGATGGTCAGACGCTGTGCCAAGCCGTTCAGGCCACCTTCGATCGTCGAAAGTCCGCACTAACTGGAGAGACCCCAATGGGTCTCTCCGATGCGTTTGCGCAAGATGCGCAGAAACAGGCGCAGTGGCGGTCTTTCCTGAGAAAGAATCGACTGGAGGCTCTGGCGCTAAGCGATGTCGTTACCGTAC
>JBEDKY010000064.1:0-14186 GCA_041171905.1 Pseudomonadota bacterium | reverse complement strand
TTTTCAGACCAGCCTTTTCCTCTCAGCGAATCAATGAATTCCATCCAGCGATGGTCGCCGAGCACGAGATGAACTGGCGGATCCTTGAAGTTGTATTCATAGCCCGGTCCTTTCCACTCGAATTTCCCATATTCAGCCGAGGCGGCCGCAAGAAAGAGAACTCCGAGCGCAAACGTGTGGCAGTCATCAGGCTGGTCGACGTGGATCTGAAATCCTTTGCAGAGAGCTCCCTGATGCTTGTTGAATGTCGGGCGAAATTCGTGGGCGCGGTATCGCAATCCTGCAAAGCGGTATTCCTGCGGAGCCGAAGCATTCCAGTTGTCAAAAATGGAAAGTATTTTCTGGACGGGAAGGTCGGGCGCGCCGACGGTCTGAAAGGGGAGTGTCGAACCCCGGCCTTCACTCATCTGGGTTGTCTCAAGTGCGACGAATGCCGGAAAGCAAAAGGTGGTTTCCCAGGTTGGTAGATTGGGGCTCGGCAGAGTCCAGCGCCTTTGAGCCAGTTCTTTCAGCGGGGTGTTTCTGCTCAGTCCTGCGACGGTGATGACGTCATAAGGAATGGTCATTTTGTCTTCGGTGTGGAAAAACTTGCCCAGTTCGCCCATCGAAAGACCATGTCGCATCGGGATGGAATACCATCCCACGAAGCTTTCCCATTTCATGTCGAGGCAATTTCCCTGCGTCAGCGAGCCGCGTTTTTTCTGCCGGCTGAGTCCCAGCGGGTTGGGCCTGTCGAGAACGAGCACGCGCTTTCCTGCTTTTTGAGCGGCTCTCATGCAGCCCGCGAGTGTCAGCATGTAAGTATAGACGCGGCAGCCGACGTCCTGAAGGTCGAGCACCAGAGTGTCGACGTCGGTCAGTTGTTCGGGCGTGGGAATGCGGGTCTTTGAATAGAGGCTGAAGAGCGGAACGCGTTTGCCGTCGGCGATGGTCAGTTCGCTGTCGGGGGTTTCAATCATGTTGTCCTGTTCGGTTTGTCCGTAACCGTGCTGCGGCCCAAAGACACACGACAGAGTAGAGTTTTTGCTGTTTTTTAGGGCGTTGACGATCACTTCGACCGTCGGCTGGTAGTCCTGCGTGGTGCAGGCCTGATTGGTGACAAGTCCGATGCGGCCCAAATTGGCAAGGAGTTGCGGCTCATGAACGATTCTGTCGATACCTGCTGTTACCATTTGCACACCTTTGTATCTATCTCGTGGGTGATTGCTTTGAGAACATCGTCAAGGTTGGTTGCCGACTGCGAGTGAATCGCCTCGTGGGGGTCGGAAGTGCTTTCGGCATGCGCCGTCAGGTGACCCGACTTGGTCTCCTGCACTTCAATTGAAAACGGTCTGCCTTCGATGACGTATAAATATTGCCTGATGGCAAGGAGCTGGCCACGCCAGGGTTGTCTGCGCGAAGCGTCTGAGTTTGTCGCTTGTCCCATAGCCTTTTGCTCTCTCCATCCGTGGAAAAAAGGCGCTTCCTTAAGCCGGTTCAAGTTGCAATTCCGACGGCCTGTCGGAGGTCCGACAGCCCCTGCAGCTTTTACCCGTTTATAACAAGCCAACATGCTCCGATCCCATGGCCAGAAAGTCAATCAACTTTTGGCGGCCGGTTCAAAGGACATTGTCCGGACGTTTTGTGCAAGGAAAGACACCTCGTACAGGTTCCGTTGATTGAATGTGGGTTTTTTTACGTCACAGGGTCAGGAAGACCCGTCGGCTTGTGCACATAGGAAGTGCCGGCCGGTTTCTAGGAGGAATACCGTATGGGTTTGCGGATACAAACCAACGTTCAGTCTCTGAACTCGCAGCGGAACTTGGTGACCTCGACTGAGGCTAACAACTCATCGATGGAAAAGCTGGCTTCCGGCTACCGGATTAACAAGGCTGCCGACGACGCAGCAGGTTTGGCCATCTCTGAGAAGTTGAAGGCCGATATCCGTGGCTTGAACATGGCAAAGAGAAACGCCAGCGATGGTGTCTCACTGGTCCAGACTGCAGAAGGGGGATTGTCGGAAGTAGGGAACATCCTGTCACGCTTGCGTGAACTTGCTGTTCAGTCGAGCTCGGATACGATCGGTAACACGGAACGCGGATTTCTCAACAAGGAGTACAGCTCCCTGAAGGACGAAATCGACCGTATCACCAACGCGACCGAGTACAACGGAACACGGCTTCTCGTCGGCAATCAGGAATCCTTGGATCCATCTCTTGTGAATCGGAGCAATTCGTATCCACTCGAGATTCAGGTAGGTAAGGACTATTTCGGCGGAGTTGATGAAAAAGGTCAGGCGAATCCGGTCAACGTCATTCGCATCGACCTGCAAAACCTCAACACCAACACCGATTCCAATGGTCTGAACCTCGGCAAGAGTACCGAAGACGGCGGAACACGCGTCGACAGCAAGGAAAGCGCTCAGCAGTCCATCGGGACTCTTGATGCCGCAATCCAGAAGGTTGCTGAGTATCGCTCCTATCTTGGTGCGATCCAAAGCCGCCTCGGCTCGACGATCAACAACCTCTCGGTGCAGAGCGAGAACTTTGCGGCTGCCAACAGCCGTATTCGCGATACCGACTTTGCGGATGAAACTGCGAAACTTACGCAGTCCAACATCCTCAAACAAGCTGGTGTGGCAGTTCTTTCTCAGGCCAACCAGTCGCCTCAGGCGGCACTCCGCTTGCTACAGTAAGCGGCTATGCATCCGGCGTAAAAACCGGATGCGCTTTAAAGTTATCTCCTTCCACATGGGCGGGCCGGCAGGATGCTGGCCCGTCTTTTTTTTTTGTTGTGCGGGTTGGGGATCGTGGATTGGGGCGATTTTATTGGATGCGGAAGGGGCCTCGTGTAGGTCCTGCTGCCCGTAGTCGACGTCTGTTCCCTACTTGCTGCTGATGAACGTCAAGGAGCATTTCTTTGATGATCTTCTGAATGAGTTTTGATTGGCGCTCAGATGGACCGCCCCGTTGGCAACGGAAATCCTGACGTTCTTAAGTACTTTTTGGCTGTGTATTCCGTTCTTGGTGATCTTCAGGGCGACCTCTTCTAAATACAGCAGGACGTTGTTTTTGTCCCCTGTGATTCTCGCTTTGTGACGAGGAACACTGAATCTTTCCAAATAGACAGTGTCATCCGTTGGAGTGTATGGATTGTCCAAGAAAGCAAACGACACACTCTCCCCATTCGATGAAACGGTCATCCTGCGATTGACGCGCACGAGGTGTCCGGTTTTCTTCAGTTCGGGCTCGTAGTCATTCTCAAGGCAGCTCACAGATAACACGTTGATCGACCCAATTCCCTGCGCTTCATTCGACGTCGTCGAATTGGCAAACTTGCACGCCGACAGAGGCATCAGAAGAAAGAGGGTGGTTGCAAAGACCCGCAAGACAAACTCCGTTGTTTCGAAGCGGATAGCAGGGGGTTCGGATGATTTCTCCCCTGGTTTGAGGGTTATTTTTTAAAGGCTTAAATTTTACCATAATTGTTGAGATCTTCCATTCAATTCTACCCAAATGATGCAAACTCATGCCTGCAGCGTCCTCGAAGATAGCCCGCGAGTTGACTGAATTTTGCGTTAATGACCGAAAATTTCCCCTCAAACTGAAGCCTATTTGAAAATTCACATCTGCAATAACAACGTGCGTGCTCCAACAGATGCAGGGGCGAACGTTTTATGAAAAACGGCAATCCAACTCAGAGCAAACACGTTAAAGAAATTAAAGCGAAACCCGAAGATGCTGTTTTAGCTGCAGTCGCCGTGCAACGGGCACTCGCTGTCTTCGATTCTTTGGGTTTAATTCGCCCAACGGCCGACCTTCTCTTTAAGAGGTTGATGACTGATTCTCCCGACGCTCTTTTGGATTTGCTCAATAGAATTCTAAAGCCAGCTCGACCATACATCGAACTTGAATTTCTCAACACCGAGGTTGCTCCAAATGCAGAAGGTGAGAAAGCAGTCCGGCTTGATCTGCTCGTGAAGTCTGACGATGGAACGATCGTAGACGTTGAGATTCAAAGTGGCAGGCCTACGGAGCTAGAACAGCGGGCGGTCTATTACGTTTCAAGACTTGTTTCAGAGTCGGTAAAGTCCGGTAGCCCTTATCAACTGATGCCAGAATGCGTTGTTATATTTCTCATTGAAGGCGAATACTTTCGTGAAAGGTCCCAAGCTCACCTGTCTTTTGAGTTTTGCCAGACGGCTGGTCAGGCAGCTGAAAGGGAGATCCTTCATCCGACATCCCCAAAACTTCATTTCATCGAATTGGGCAAACTCGTCTCTTCCGGCTCAGGAGAAGATCCGATATTACAGGGGTGGATCGATTTCATGTTGCCCCAGACGGTTGGCGTCTGGGAGCGGGTTGCAGGAGAATTCTCAATGTTCTCAGAACTCAAAAAGAAAGTTGAAGGTTATTCGGCAGATGACAAGCTTGCTATGCAGCAGCGTGCGATCGACGAAGCGTGTGTCGCACATGCGCTGGAAATGGGCGGAGCACTGAAGAGGGGCCGTGAGGAAGGGCGTGAAGAGCATAAAATTGCAGTTGCTCGCGCAATGATCGCCGAAGGGTTAGACAAGGCGGTCGTCTGTCGGGTACTCAAACTGAGCCCTGAGGAACTCGAAAAGATTCTGTAGGCTCAGGGTATAAATCGAATTCCATCCAGAATTCGATCAGCTGACTGAAAATTTTCGGTCTGAGTATAGCTTCGTTTAGTAAACTATTTCTGCAGCGCACTTCTCTTCCGGCTCATGAGAAGTTCCGCTACGGTCGAAGCAGGCCGACCGTATGCTGTTCCAGTCGTTGAACAACTGTTAGCAGGTTGCAGGAGAATTGCCGGTGTCCACTCGGGTCAAAAAAAACGATATACGTTCGTCACTTTTTGACGAGGTCGACATGCAGCAGCGTGCGATCGAGGAAGCGCGTGTCTCACATGCCTTGGAAATGGGTGGAGCACTGAAGAGGGGCCGCGAGGAACAAAAAATTGCTGACGTACGAGCATTGATCGCCGAAAGACTCCTCTTTGCAAAGCCGTCGCTGATGATTTCGTGTTTGACATTTTACTTCCTGTAAGACTCGACGTCCAACACTCTGTTTTGCCCCGCCTCCCACTCTTGTTCTTTTGCTGCTATTGGCAGATAAGCAAGGTCGATATCCACCGAGAGCCTCGGAAAATTTCGCACAAATAGATTGATAGCCGTTCCGCCTTTCAGTGCGAATTGCGGGTGCCTGCTTACGATCGGAAGAACTTCTAACAGGAGACGTACTTGCAACTCATAAGCTTTGCCAAACGGGTTAGACATCGGGTTCTACTTCGTCTGCAGGAACCGTGATTTGGTAGCGGGCATCGAGTTTCCCGCCTTTCACAACAGCTCGCTTACCACGACCCAACTCGATTTTCGACTCGTCAATTTCCCTGATCCAAGGGTGTTCGTGCTTGTGTGCAAGGTAAAGAAAAATTCTGGCAACGCGAATCGATTGACAGCTTTCAAGAAGTTTCTGCAAAACGGAAGCATCGAGAGTTGTAAGTGTTCCAAAAAGTTCATCGACCTCTTCAAAACGATGACTCTTTCCAATCAGAAAAATAGTTTCCAATATTGCAAGCTCTCTGCGTGAGACTTGAATCTCAAATCCATCAACGGACACTGTTCGCAAATTTGCCGAAATGTTCTGCTTGAGAAATTTTGTTTGTATGAGTTTTGGTATTGTGTCCCAGTTTTGTTTGGTAAACCAAAGTGGAAGTTTTGTCTTTTTGAAAACAAATATCCATGCAATTTGGCCACTTCCTAATCGCAAATATTGCGACACACCCTGAAGCTCTAGCGCTGTTCTGCCTCCAATATGCAGTGGCAGCTTGAGCTGATGAAGGAGTGCCGCAATTGCGGAGGCAAAACTCGGCTTATCGTGTCCGCGCACATAGGCTCCAACGCCCAGCGATAAGAGCGTGCCTGAGTCTTTGAGATAGGTTGCGAGTCTCGCGGAGATTCCCTCGCCCCTGAGACGTTCTGACGTCACAACTTCGCTGGGGCGGAGTCTAAGTAGCAAGCGAGTGGTTGCCGAAGAGGGTAGTCTTTTTGAGTTTATTTTTTCCTTCATTAGAAACACTCTATGTTCTAGGGAGAAGAAAAGTCAAACCATTATTTTGACTTTTCTTCTATACATTACACTTAATGTAATTTATAGAAGAAAAAGTAAACAATCCAGTTATTACTCTTAAGCCTATCGTTTCATCCCAAAGCAACCCCATAAAGGGGGCCGGGAACGGTCGCATTTGAGCCATCGCGCTCCAGCAGGAATCGATTCAAAGAAACAGAGGGCGTCAATCGAGCCCCCGCAGTGCATTTACACCCGACGAATACGCGCATCTTCATTTTTTGACTCGGCCCCCAGTCGGGTTATGCTGACGCGCTTTCGAAACGGGGCTTGCCTTCGCTTCGGACGCCTGTCATACGCAACTTCTTCACGACGGCACTCGCAGAGAGACGGGACCCCACATGATTCAGCTGAGCAACCTGACCATGCGCTTTGGCGCGAAGGTCCTTTTTGAGAATATCAACGCACGCTTCAACATGGGCTGCACCTACGGGATTATCGGAGCCAATGGCGCCGGCAAATCGACGTTTTTGAAGATCCTTGCCGGTCTAATCGAGCCCGACACGGGCGACGTTACGCTTGGCAAGGACCTGCGCCTTGGCTTCCTCAAGCAGGACCACTTTGAATACGACGACCAAACCATCATGAACACGGTCATCATGGGCAACCGCGAGCTGTGGGAAGCGATGCGGGAAAAGGAAGAAATCTACAACCGGGCCACCTTCACCGATGCTGAAAACGACAGGCTCGGCGAGCTTGAAATGGTGGTGGCCGAGCAGGATGGCTACGACGCCGACGTGCGCGCGGCGCAGCTGCTCGAAGGTCTTGGCATTCCGGCATCTGTTCACGAAGACAAAATGAAGACGCTCGCCGGCGGCTACAAAGTGCGCGTTCTTCTGGCGCAGTGTTTGTTCCCCAAGCCCGACATTCTGCTTCTCGACGAGCCGACCAACAACCTCGACGTGCACAGCATCCGCTGGCTTGAAAACACCATCCGCCAGCGGCAGGGAATTACGCTCATCGTTTCGCACGATCGTCATTTCATCAATTCGACCTGTTCGCACATTGCCGACATCGACCGCAACACGATTCAATTCTACACAGGCGACTACGAGTATTTCATGGCCGCAAGCCAGCTGGCCCTTGAGCAAAAAGAGCTCTCGAACATGAAGCTCGAAAAGCGCAAAACTGAGCTTGAGGCCTTTGTGGCACGCTTCAGCGCGAACGCAAGCAAGAGCAGTCAGGCCTCGAGCCGACAAAAACTTCTCGAAAAGCTCGAAAAGCAGGTCGAAGAGATTGTGCCGAGCCGCAGGCTTTATCCGAAATTTTTATTCAAGCCGAACAAACAGCTCGGCAAGCAGCTGCTGCAGGTGGAAGGGCTCAGCAAGACTTTTCCGCCCTCCGAAGGCGAAAGTCAGGACAAAACGCTTTACCGCGACCTGCATTTGTATCTGAACCCGGGCGACAGGCTCGCAGTCATCGGCCCCAACGGAGTCGGCAAGACAACGCTTCTCAAGATGCTCGTAGGAGAACTGACTCCCACGGCCGGCAAAATCACTTGGGGCGTGAGCGCGCAGATTGGTTATTTTCCGCAGGACCACAAAGAGGCACTGCCGAAGGGAACAACACCCTTCGAATGGCTGACCACTTTTGCGCCGCAAGAACCGCATGAATATGTGCGTGGATTTTTGGGCCGCATGCTGTTTCGCGGACCTGAGCAGGACAAAAAAACCGATGCTCTGAGCGGAGGCGAACGCGCCCGTGTGCTGTTTTCCAAGCTCATGATGGACGGCGCCAACGTGATGATTCTCGACGAGCCGACCAACCACCTCGACCTCGAGAGCATCACCGCACTCAACGACGCGCTCAAAGAGTTTCCGGGGTCACTGATTTTCGTGAGTCACGATATCGATTTCATCACGACACTGGCCAACCGTGTTCTGGAAATCAACGCATCCGGTGAGCACAGGTTCATGGACATTTCCGAATTTGAACCATGAGCTCCGCACCGGCGTGCGTTTATGCGTGCGCCGGTGGGCGACTCAGTCTTGGCAGCTTCGGCTCGCGTTTTTCCACCGCAGATTTGATCTTGCCAGCTTCATTGAGGGCAAGTTTCAAAAAGCCTTTGGTCAGATGTGACTTTGTTGTCAGCTCCACCGCCTCAATAGCTTCTTCGTCCATGCCTTCAAGTTTCTTCACGGGCCCTTCGTAAAGGGTGTGGACGCGGATGTGGTTGAAAACCTGCTCGCGCAGAGAGGTTTTGTCGGAGTCTACGGCGTAAACAATCCGCTCTGAGTGTCCGCAGAGGGTCTGGCCGACCACAAACGACCAATATCGCGTCCGGCGCAATGCGTTGCTGCGGTTGAGGCAAACGGCTGTGATTTCGGTCATGGCCGTTTCAACTGGCTTGAGAATATCATCGGGAATTTGCTCGAGAGAGCGGAAGGGGCCTTTGTCGATCAGGGCAAAGCCACCTTGTGGTTTGAGCTGGTCGTCGAAGCACACAAAGGCACGCCCCTGTTTTAAATATTCGACAGGCAGACGGATGCCGTCGGCTTCCTCAAAAGAGCGTTGAAGAGTCGAGTAGTCGCGCTCAGTCGTGAGGCTCTTGAAATGCAGTTTGTCGTCACCCAGAAACACGTTTGTCAGATCCGAAAACGCAACGAGTCCGCGGCCCAAAAAGCTGAACATTGCTTGTCTCCTGTCAAATTTCATTCCGAGTCTGAGGGACAAGCTTTTGAGATGCAAAAGGCGTTCTGTCCCGAATACATTGGCTGCTTAGCTAACGATACGGCTTGAGGGGAGAGGGAATTTGGGTGGTATCTGTTTCTGATACTCTGCAGCGCAATAAAGCGAAATCGCTGTCGGAATTTTTCGGGCTCTGAGTCCCTTCTCAGCCCTGCCAGTGATCGAACGACGATTGGCATTCAGAAACGAGCTCTTGCGCGGAGAGGCTGGTACCGGAATTGGAGTTGAGCAGGCCCACGAACTCCCCGGCTAGCGAGAGGATGTCACCCGCATTGTTGGCAAAATTCCACTTCCTGTTCCAGACCGACCTGACAAAAAAGGGCAATACTTCGGGGAGAGAGGCCGGCAGGCTGCGGCGCACCGCGGCACGGAACTCTTCGACGTCAAAAGCAGTGTTTTGACCTTCGTCATCGTTCATCATCCGAATGTACGTTGCCGAAACAACGCGTGGAAAAAGGTCGGCAGCAGGCGCAAGTTCGGTTCCCAACAGCGTCCGGCAGTATTCTTCTACGTTATCGCTGGTCCAAAGTACGTCCATGTGGTCGACCCCTTTCATTTGCCTGCTGCTTAAATGAGTTTGCTGCGTTCGGCAATCACTTCAAGCACAGACGACTCCATCGGGCGGAAGCAGGTGGCAATCCAATAGAACTGTCTCTTTTGCAGGTCTTTCGCGGTGACCTGTCCGACGACAAGCATGGTTTTGATTTCGTCTTCGAGGAGTTCAAGTTTCTTCTTGAGCTGCTTGGCGTTTTCTTCGGTCAGATATCCGAGCGAGAGTTTGAAGTACTCATTGCCGCGCTGAAAATTGCTGTTGAAAAACTCCTGAATGCTCACCGCACTGTACTTTTTCCACAGCGAACCGCCGGGGCGTATGTGGGCGTTGCTGCTGACGAGTGTGCGCAGTTCGTCGTTCGAGGGATACTCGATCAGCTGCAGAGTTTCGAGATCGCGCAATGCTTTGATGATTTTCGCAGTTTCCTTATTGTCGAACCGCGCGTCGATGGCGGCGAACGAGTAGCCGCGCGCGACCATGAAAAAGAGCACGAAGAGAAACTCGTCCTCGGCGAGGGCTTTTTCCTGATCGTCATTAAAGGTGTCTTTCTGCACATGTGCGACGGCCTTGAACTCTGCGAGCAGTTCATCGAGTGTTGCACCCAGCGCACGACAGACGTCGTCGAGCAGATCGAGCGACAGGCGCTCTTCGGAAAAGTAGCGTTTGACGCTGACTTCGCTCACTGAAAGTTTGCTGGCCAGCTTGGCATATGTGATTCCATCCCTGCGCATCCGCATGCGGATGGCTTCAAGAATTCGCTTTTTTTCACTCATGGCGGCTTCTCGCACCTCAGTTGGGCGCAGACTCCGCGGCTGCGGAGGAGCGCAACGTTTCAAGAGGGCAATCTACCATGCGGGTCAGCCGGCGGGTGAATTCGTCGAGCAAAAATTCCGACAGTTGCGGTTTGTGATTGATGAGCCCTGCATGCAGCCGCAGGCTCAGTGACAGGTGTCCCTGCCATGTGACAATTCCAACTCCAACGGGAAAGCACGGGGTGCCTGCAGGTGGAGTGATGGTGATGGCCATGGGCCAATGGTCGTCCCTACTGGCAGTTGGGAAGTTCCAGACGCCCAGATTTGTGAAGGAACCAATGCGGAAGTTGGTTGAGCCGCGCTTTTGCGCCAGATGATAAAGCCGCTCCTCTCCCAGCATTGTGATCGCATGGGCGAGTGTATTGGCCGCCAGTGCGCGCCATTTGTTGATCGAGCGCCGGTAGTTGGCCTCAATTTGTTCGGCAGAATCGTCGCGGTGGAGCGTCACGCCCACCGAGCTTGTGTGGTTCGACATCGAGCGCAGCTCGTTTGGTTTTCGGCGCATGTTGACGGGCAGCAGCCAGCGGCATTCCTTCTGGCTTTCGTGCAGTAAATGCTCAGCGACCGTTTGGTTGACCGCCGTCAGAATGAGTGTGTTCACAGAGATTCCGAGCCGGCGCGATGTCGCGAGCAGCTGCTCTGTAGCAGAGCGGGAAAACACCCGCCATGCAAGATGGTCAGGTGTATAAGGGGCATTTACGTCGAGCGATTTCCAGCGCGTTTGAGCAGCCGAGAAATCCTCTTTGAGCCCCTTCAGTGCTGATGCGATTGACGATGGTGAAAAACGGGTCGCCAACTTAAAGGGCGGCACAGTGATGTGAGAGCCCGACCATTTTTCGGATTCTTTGAGCAGTGCTCCGAATCCGTCGTGGTACTCGTGCTGAAAAACGCTTGTTTCTGATTTTCCGCCGGAAAAATGCGAAATTATTTCGAACAGGTCGCCTCTTCCCAGTCGTTTTTCGACTCTAAAAATAACTCCGAGGGCATCCTTTTTCATGACGAGATCCAGTCGAATTGTGCGACGTGCGACGGACGCAGAAAGCCCGCGCTGAATTCGGGGATTGCGGAGTGTTCCGGATGGTAGACGCGGTAGAGCGAGCCTTGGGTTTTGTAGCTGCCCAAATGCTGTAGCTGACTCATCCGCAACGGATCGTTGGCTGTTTCGATGTAGCCGGTGAAGAGTCCGTTGAGTTTGCGTGACTCGCTCAGTGCTCGTGCCAGCAGCTGTTGTTTTGCAATTGCGGCGCGCTCCGGTGCGAGGCCCTTTGCAACACGCAGCGCTGTGATGAAGGTGCCCGCCGCATTGAGTTTGAAATTGATTCCTGTGTGTTCGGCTTGCAGCACCCGTTCTTGGTCGGTCTGCACCAGAAGGCATGCGGCTACAATCGCTCCAGCGTCTTTCAGAACGACGCTTGTGCTGTGTTTTGTCAGGCGGGCGAGGTCGTCTGTGGTCAGGTCGAACGCGCGGCGGCCCAACTCTTGTGCGTAAAACGCGCTGACTTCGTCCTCTTGGGAATCTTTCATTCGCGCTGTACCGGTCAATCGGCCGAGGGCCGGAATTTTCGGCCAGATATGCGCCGTGTACTGACTGAGGCGAGTGTATTCGAGCGGAAAAGCAGTGCGTGAGAGAGCCGCTTTGGCTGCGCGATTGTCGTCGAGAATGGCGGTAATAAAGAGTGAGCAGTTGTCGAACTCTTCAAATTGCGGACAAAGCCTCACAAATTCGGAAAAAAATTGATAAAAATTCTGCCGGGTGCGATGAGTCACGTTCGACGCCATGCGCAGATCCTGCAGGTAGCCGAGCGTGACTTTGCGGCCGCGCACGCTTGCCTGCCGCAGTGTGAGTGCCCCAACGCCGGCAATTTGCCCGTCTTGTTCACACACCAGTGCGGAGAATTTTTCTCCCTGCAGGCGGAGGAGAGCGAAATAATCGTCGCCGCGGTTGAAACCGATCCGCAGTTTGCCATTGTTCATGGATGTATCGTTGATAAAGCGAGCAAGAGCCTGTGCATCATCGGGTGTTGCGAGCCGTACGCCGGTAAATCGGTTGGTCAGGTCACGCATTTTGGCAGACGCAGTTGCAGCATGGATCAGCATCAAAACCTCACCAAAAAAATGTCGGGCTTTTGAGAGCGGGTAACAATGTATGTGATAAAAATCAACGGTAAAATTTTTAAGTTGGCTTTGTTGGGCAATTGTCGTAGGGTCGCCGCACTCTGTTGGGCGAATAGAGGGAACTAGCGTGTCTCCGTTGTTGTTAATGTCTTTTCGCAACCTCGCTCGCAACCGCCGCCGCACCCTTCTCGCGCTCGGCGCGGTGATTGTCGGTCTTTGTGCGCTCACCCTCATCCGCGGTTTTGTCAATTCAGTCAGGCAGGCGCAGTTGGCCGCCACCCTGTATGGCACCACGGGCATGATCCAAATCCATCGCGCCGGTTACCTTAAAAACGTTCTTAGTAATCCTCTCGACCTCGCATTTGCCGACACTCCCGAGTTGCGTGACAAAATTCTCTCGGTCCGGCATGTGGTCGCTCTCTCGCCGCGACTCCAATTCAGCGGTTCTTTGTCGGCGTCTGAAGATGTTCAGTCTGGTGCGGAAGCGCTGCTGACCTCCGAACCCAAAACTACTTTCATCGGTGCCAACGCCGTTGATCCTGAACTCGACCGCAAAGTCATGTCGCAATATTACGAATGGTTGACTGTCGGGGCTGTTTTCAACAGCGCAGATGCTACGGCCATGGTCGTGCACCGCGATATTGCAGGTCCGCTGGGCCTCGACAATGTCGAGGCGAACCTCAAGCAGACAAAAGAGCAATGGCCTGTGTTGTTGTCGCCGGATAAAGAAGGTGTTCTTTCGGGCGAAGCCGTGCAGATCACCGGAGTGCTTGGCAGCGCAGTGCCAACCGACAAACGCCTCGCCCTCGCGCCGTTGAAAACCATTCAAAAGCTACTCAAGATGGAAGGGCAGGTCACCGAGTACATCGTCAGGCTCGACGATGTGTCGAATGCCGCAGCGGTGCAGCAACAATTGAAGAGCGCACTCGGGCCCGATTTTGAGGTCAGCCGCTGGGACGAAATTGTTCCATTCATCAAAGACCTCCTTGAAAACATCGACACGATCTTCGATTTCATTTCGGCGGTCTTTTTGCTTGTCATCATGCTAGGAATTGTCAATTCGATGTTCATGAATGTGCTCGAGCGTGTGCGTGAGATCGGCACGATGATGGCTCTTGGCATCAGGCGCGGCTACATCCTCGGCCTGTTTGTGCTCGAGGGTGCCTTCATCGGCGCGCTCGGTGCGCTGACTGGCCTCGCCATCGGCGTCGTCATCGTGAGTATCGCGTCACGCATCGGTATTCCCATCAATGCACCAGGTTCAACTTTAAAGTTTATGCTGCATCCATTTCTCACGCAGGCGTTTCTTGTGAAGGCGTTCCTGTTCACCTCGCTGGGATCGGCAGTGGTCAGCTTGTGGCCTGCGTATCGCGCATCGCGCATGCGCCCTGTGGAGGCGTTGGCGTCGGTATGAATATTTTATTTCAAGTGGCCGTCCGCAACGTGTTTCGCAACCGGCGCCGAAGTTTGTTCACGCTGTCGTCGATTGTTGTCGGACTTGCCGTTGTGCTTGTCATCACGAGCGTTTCAAATGCGTTTTACCGTTTTTCGATTGAAAACGCCGTCAACGTGAAGGTCGGTGCGCTGCAGATCCACAAGACCGGTTATCTCAGCAATGTATCGAGCAACCCGTTGTCCTTTCATTTCGATTATTCTCCTGAACTGCTTGATCGCATCGAGCGGATCAAGGGCGTCAAGGCGGCCGGGGGACGAATTATTTTCCGCGGTCTCGTTTCCAATGGCCGCAATCAGGCATTGTTTTTTGGCAATGCGGTGGATGTTGCCCGCGAGCAGAAGGTGTGTCCGCGTTGGTTGGGCACTCTCACGGAAGGCAGCCAGCCGCTCGATGCGGCTGACACGGGGCATGCGTTGGTTGGGCAGGAGCTCGCG
>JBEDKY010000063.1:0-3427 GCA_041171905.1 Pseudomonadota bacterium | reverse complement strand
ATCGTTCAGTCATCGGACACAATCCGTCAGCTTGTCGATGAGTTTGTGTCTGTCGCACGCATGCCGGGTCCGCGTTTGAAAACAGGAAATATCCTCGACACAGTGCGGCTCACGGTTGCCGGGTTCTCCGATAATCTTGAACAGGTCGGCGTCTCGCTCGAATGCTTTGATGTCGGTTCGGCCACCTTTCAGAGTGTTGCGGCACACGGTCCGCTGCCGGTGATTGAGCTGCGTTATGATCCCGAGCAAATCAGCCGCGCTCTGTTCAATCTCATCTCGAATGCCGTTTCTGCCTCATCGGGACTTGAAGATGCCAAGAGCGTGGTCGTGCGAGTGCAGACAACGCAGGGTGTGCGTGCGGAAATTGAGATTTCCGTGATCGACACGGGGCATGGTGTTCCTGAGGCTGTGCGCGAGCGGATTTTTGAGCCTTATTTCAGCACCAAACGCACGGGAACGGGGCTTGGTCTGGTGATTGTCCAGCAGATCGTCCACGAGCATGGAGGGCGCCTCTGGGTGTCAGCCAATGAACCGCGTGGTACGATATTCAGCATCGCCCTTCCGGCTTGAGGCATCTGCGGGGAGAATGGTTTGAACATACAGAACAACGAGAACGTTTCGTCATACACCGGCAAGGTGCTGATCATTGATGATGAACGGGAAATTTGTTCCATGATCGCCGACATCCTTCGCGATGAAGGCCACAAGGTGTCAGTTGCGCATGACGCGCAGAGCGGATTGAAATTGCTCAACCGTGAAATGCCTGAGGTGTGTCTTCTAGACGTCTGGTTGCCTGATATCGACGGATTGTCGGTTCTCGAAAAGATCCGCGCGCAGGGTAATGATGTCAGTGTCGTCATGTTGTCGGGTCATGCGAATATCGAGACAGCGGTAAAATCAACGCGCCTGGGTGCAATTGACTTTTTGGAAAAACCACTCAGCCTTGAAAAGCTGCTGATGAGCGTCGAGAACGCGCTGCGCATCCGTTCATTACGCGCTGAAAATGCGAACCTGCGGATGCGGATGGAGAAACGCTACCGGCTCATCGGTGAATCCAAAGCGATGACCCAGGTTCGCGAGACTGTCGAAGTTGTGGCAGGAAAAAATTCTACTGTCCTGATCACAGGCGAGAACGGCACAGGCAAAGAAAACGTTGCGCGGCAAATTCACGAGAGAAGCCAGAGGGCACGAAAGCAATTTGTGGCGATCAACTGCGCGGCGATTCCCGAAGACCTTATTGAATCGGAGCTGTTCGGTTTTGAAAAGGGATCCTTCACCGGAGCCATGCAGAGCAAACGCGGGAAATTCGAACAGGCCAACGGCGGTACGATTTTTCTTGATGAAATTGGCGACATGTCACTCAAGGTGCAGAGCAAAGTGTTGCGTGTCCTTCAAGAGCAGCGATTCGAGCGTATAGGCAGCGACGATTCACTTGACGTTGACGTCAGGGTGATTGCCGCAACTAACAAAAATCTTCAGGAGGCAATCCGCAAGGGTGAGTTTCGTGAGGATTTGTTTTACAGGCTCAATGTCATTCCCATTCAGCTTCCTCCGCTGCGCGAACGCGGCCAGGATATCATCGCTCTGGCGAATTATTACATCGGCATATTCAGTGCAGAGGAAGGTGTTCCGGCAAAGCGGTTTTCGGCGGCAGCCGAGCGCAGCCTGCTTGCCTACAGCTGGCCGGGAAATATTCGTGAGCTTAAGAACATCATGGAACGATTGAGCATCATGGTCGCCGAGCAGGTCATCGACGCACATCATCTTCCCGATGGCCTCTCCGAGCGGCGGGATACCTCTGGAGTCACAATTCCCACGTGGGTTTCGGTCGACAATTTTCGCGATGCGCGAGCTGAATTTGAGAAGCAATTCATCATATCCAAGCTGCGCGACAACGACTACAATATTTCTAAAACCGCCGAGCGGATTGGTCTCGAGCGCAGTCATCTTTACCGAAAGCTGAAGAGTTTCGGCATCGATCCTGACAACGACCGCCGCGCCGAGACTGGAGAGCCGCGCACATGAAGATTTTGTTGCGCACTCTGCTGCTTGTTTTGCTGTGTATCGGTTTTTTGTTTTTTATGCACCGTCTCGGTTTTTTACGCACCGACGATATTGTCAGTGCTTTTGAAACCCGACCGCTGACTCTATTGATGATTGCCGGCGTTCAGCTGCTGACGGCGTTTGTCATGATGATTCGATATTCCGCACTGCTCGGTGTTCTGGGAATTACAGCGCCGTTGCGGCAGGTGAGCTCGGCGACGTTTGTCAGCACCGCGGTCGGTCAGTGGGCGCCTGGTTCGCTCGCCGTGGTTGAAGTGTTGCGTGTTGGACTGATGCTGGGAAGTCAATCCGCCACGCCAAAGGAGAGAGGTGATTCGGGGCGCATGGCCGGCATCAAGGCGAGGCTTGCGATTGCCTCATTTGCAGATCGGCTGATTGGCTTTCTTGGGATTCTTGTCTTGGGATTTATTTTTTCGGCCTACCTCTTCTTTCAGACAGTTCCACCGGACGGCCAACGCGAATTTCTAAAGGGGCCGGGAATTTTGCTGCTCAGCTCGGGAATCGGCTCATTTCTCTTGCTGACAACCCCTTTTTTGGTGCGGCTGGGCTTGCTGCGAAATCTGGAACGACGCTGGAAAGTACACGGACCTGCCGCACAAGCGTTGTCCGGCCGCTGGCGCAACCTGTTCCTCAGGCATTTTGAGACGCTGCGACACGACGTTGATGCCGCCAGCCGCCATCCGCGGAGGTTGCTGGTGCCTTTGCTCATCAGCATGTCGAGCCTTCTATTGACGAGTCTTTCCTTGTATTTATCGGCGCTGGCCATCGGAGAATCGCTCAGTTTTCTGCAGATCGTCTGTGCTTACCCGCTCATAGCTTTGTCGGCCCTGCTGCCCCTGGGCTTTGCCGGAATCGGTGGATACCAACTGATCATGGCATCAATCTTCAGTATTTTTGCTGTTTCTCCTGCACTCGTCGCCTCGGCGGGGGTGCTGCAGAGCGCTGTTCTCTTGCTCGTCAACACCGCAGTAGGTCTTCTCTATGCTCACATCAGTTCTGGGCAAATCAGGGCTATTTTCAACCGTCGGGCACCCGCGCAAACTGTTTAAATATCCCGCTTGAAGTCAGGGGGGTGGTGGGCTATGACGGCCCCAACGAGGAGGATCGGGCTGCAGCGCCGTGTTTTAAAAAGACATGAGTGAGGAAAGTCCGGACTTCAAAGAGCAGGGTGCTGGCTAACGGCCAGGCGGGGTAACCCGACGGAAAGTGCAACAGAAAATACAAAGCCTAAGACGAAAGTCCGGCAATGGTGAAATCGTGAGGTAAGAGCTCACGGGTGTCCGTGGCGACACGGCATTTGGCAAACCCCACCCGAAGCAAAACCAAATAGGGGCGAAGGATTGGCTCGATCCGTTTGACGCCC
>JBEDKY010000062.1:0-7700 GCA_041171905.1 Pseudomonadota bacterium | reverse complement strand
GAGGAGGCAGTAGAAAACCCGACAGCCGAGCAGGTTGCCAAGCTCTGGAGCGAGGCTGCAGCAAACGAGGCGTCATTCAACCCCGGCGCCCTCGCCGAAAGGGTGGGAAGAATCGACGGCTCACGCTTTGTAACAACAGACGGCGATGGGAAGGTCAGCCTCAAAATTGTGGCGCCCTCCAGATTTTCTGCACGTATCATTGTCGCGGTTAAAACGGTGCCCGGCGAAGGCGCCCCAGACATGCTGACGTGGGCGCTTTTGTCGACTGCAAGCAGCGAATCACTGGGCAAGATCACACTTGAAAGCAATTTTGAAAACAACGTCATTCCTGCCGGCAGAAATATCGACTTTTTTATTGTCCTCCGCGATCAGTCAGGAGCCATCGTCACCAGCTACGAGGGGCCGAGCAGCTTTTCAATCGAGGCCACCCAACCGGCTGAGTCTTGGGCCGGCCTGCCGTCGACAGGATTCAAACCCGAAATTACCTGCGTCTTCGTTGCGGGACGATGCCCTATCCCCGGAGGGCCTTTCAATTTTGCGAATGCGCAGACAATCGACGTCTCGATCAAAGGCATCAAGCCGTCCCTCAGCAAGTATGAAACAAAGATTGAGGTTGAGAAAGGCAAGACTCCCGCACAGGTGATTGCAACTGATCGTCCGGGCGGGCCATCAGCAAATTCAACGCCCGTCCGAAACGTCACACTGGATGCCGGTCAATCAGTCGATCTCTCGTCTGCATTCATTGATGAGGGTGGCAATTATCTTGGAGACGCTGACAACACCCACTGGATTTCCAGCGACTCCTCGTTTCAGCAGTTCCTCCCGATTGACACGCGCAACGGTTTTGCACTGAAGCCCACGAAATCGGGTTTATTTGAATTGAAATTGTCTTCTGCGTCCGCACGCAATGGGTTCGCGCTGCCCGTAGAGGTCAAAGCAGGCAATTTGGCTGCTTGGAAGATCGAGACACAGCACAACGGAGTCGAAGTCGCAGGCAGCTGTTTCCGCGTCACCGTAACAGCCATCGACGCCGCGGGAAACACTGTTCCCACTGTCGAAGGACAGATCGTCGGCGAACTGAAAATTGCAGGGACAACAGAAACCCCGCCCGCAGTCAATGACATCGCCCACTTCGAACGTCTCGGACTCAGGCTGACCAATGAAGTTGAGGCAAAAATCAACTTCCAATTCGGAACCGGTCAGGCAAATGAGCAAGCTTGTCTGTACGACGCCACCAACGTCAGCCCGAAAATCACGTTTTTCGCAAATGGCCTTCAAAACGAAGTGCCTGTCTCAGTTCTGAAGGGAGTACCCAGCGCACTGAGAATTTCTGAGCTCAACACAGGTGAACTTCTGGACAACGCCCTGCAGCTCGAAAACGATACCAATTTGTGTGTCACTCCCAGAAACCCGGAAAATCTTGGAAACCCGTGCATCAAATTCAGCGCCGACACTATGCTGCCGTCTGGAGCCACATCTGCGCCGGCAACACCGGTGGCACCGGACGACCTCTGGCGAGTGCAGGCGCCAGTCACACTGTACGTCTCTGCCACCGATGTGGCGGGAAACTTTATCGAAAAGACCAAGGCGCGATGGATTGCCACAGGTCCGTTGGGTGAACTCAACTCCTCGGGGCAAAGCAAGTTCGCTCTGTTGAATTCATTCCTCCCTTTGCAGACAATCGTGACCACCTTCGCAGGCAAGGGGATTATTCAAGTCGAAGCGGAAAAGACAGCAACCATCGACATTTCACCACAACGATTCGCATACGAAATCGTCCATGGTGCGCCGCAATCGGCTGTCGTCGAAACCGTCACGGCCAACAGACAAATCGCAACAGTTCCTTTCCGAATCAAGGCTACAATTTTTGACAAATGGAAAAACGCGGCAACGGATTTCAAGGGAACCATTCCCGCGACGGTGAATCTGACCCGCGCGCCGGAATCTCCCGACGGCGCAACAGCGGCGGTTTCAACATTTTCTTGGAACATGGATTTCTCCGCCGGCGGAGGTGCGCTCATCAGTTCCACCGGTGACTCTCTGAGGCTGCCCTGCGCATGCAACCCCGACGTTCAACCGGCTGCGGGACTTGGTTGTCGGGACAACAGTGCGACGGCGAGTCCGCTGGGCTACGAAATCATCACGCTCGAGCACCTGAAAGATTCGTCCGGAGCAATCTTGCGGGATCTTTCGAACAATCCCATCGTTGACGAAAACAAAACCACGTACAAGTGCCCGCAGGTTCAATTGAGCATGTCGGGCCTTGGCACCTTCCTCAGCGATCCGCTGCGGGTGGACCCCGGTGTCTTGCACCGCATTGCATGGCGCACCGGAGCCAGCGGCGGTGGAGACGACATCGCTGTAAAATTTCCTAATTCGGAAACCACGCCGCTTGAACAGGAGATCTTCAGACCTCTTAACCTGTTTGTCGCCGGCTACGACGCACTGGGAAATTACCGCGGTGAAGTGACTTCAAATTTAACTTGGACGTGGCTGACACCTGGCATCGTGCGTCTGCCCACATTTATTCCCCGCACGGCCTCGCCATCAATCATTTCACAGGACACAGGTGAGGGATTCATTACAGCGGCATCATTTCTTCCGTCCGGATTCAATGTCGCGAGCCCAAAAATAAGATTCAAAAGTACACAGGCAGTGCGCTACCGGATCGAAACCAACCACACTGATCCCTCAACTCTGCTGACAACTGAAGTTGCGGGAGAACCCTTCAACATCATCATCAAAGCAATCGATCCGCTCGGCAACGTCGATCCAAATTTCTCGGGCACAAGGAAATTTACCTTTGTTTCAGTTTCTGATCCGTCATGGTCATTGTATCAGCCTGTTCTGCCCGAAGGGGCAAACATCGGCTGTGCTTTCGTCTCCGGAGTGTGTCTGCTTTCACCAAGCGTTGTTGGAAAGACAGACTGGGTGATTATGAACTCGCTCCGCCCGAGTATCATCAACATGACCGAAACGACACTCCCTGCCGACCTCGCCGGAAAAAACCGTCTTGAAGGCACTTTCGCAACAACGATTTTTATCACTGAAAGTCCGGCTGACAGCGTGGTCCTTGCTGACAGGCCTGGCGGCCCAAAACCTCCCTCCCCGTTGGAGGCAGCTCGGGTCAGACTGTTTGGCGCGAGCGAGATAATCCAGATTACAACGGATGACAGCCTCGAATTCTACGCGGCACTCGTTGACAAGGGAGGGAATTACAAGGCTGAGCTTCTTTCGGAGAGCCTGCAGGGGAATGCAACATTCGTCACTCCGTTCATCACCGCGACCAGCGAAACCATCGCAGGAATTACAGCAAAAAAAATCAGATTCGCGCCGAAGAAGAAAACCCCGCGAGCCGCCGGTGCACAGCCGGATCCGGCCGATTTTTCGATTGGATCGAGCAATGCCGCCATCACGCCGGTCAGTTTTAAAGTCGCCGTTCATCATGGCATTCCTGCAAAAATTGATGTGAAACTGCTGAAGGAATTTCCTGCAGGGCAATGGACCCAGACAGCGAACTTTCTGGTTGCCGGAGAATGTTATGCGATAGCGCCGACGGTCATGGACGCAGCCAACCAGAGCGTCGATACTCTCGATGGAATTGCCATTACCGAGATTGGTGCCAAAAACTTTTCTGTCTCAAACACACTGCGAAACTTCTCGGGAGGATTTTACAGGCGTTCCAAATTTCCTCCGCATGTATTCAACCAAGCAGTCTTGAACACGGGGCGAAACTCTATTGTCGTCGGTCCGGAATTCGATGGAACGATTCCGAATTTCGTAGAAACAAACTTCGGCCTTGTTTCGAACGGTGGCTCGACGCAATTTAGCGTGCTTTCCAACAGCGGCGGGCTTGAGAGTGATGAAGAGCTCTTTTTTTGTCAGTCCGATGCCGAAAATGGCGCGGCTCGGCATCTTGAACCGCAGATTGTTCTGGAAATTTTGACCGGACTCTCATTCAAGACAAAAGCGGATGTTCTTACACTTGTGCCAAAAATCACCGGAAGTTCGCAAAAATTTGCCGTTCAAAAAGGCCCGCCGGCTGCCATAGCACTGTTTGCGAAAATCGTTGCCGCCAACGGAACAGAGACGATCGGCCCACCAGTCTGCGGATACAATGGCGACTCTGTCGCGCGCATGACCCTGACAGCACTCGGGAGTGTTGCCGCGGCACGAAGATTTGAAGAGTTGTGGATGTTTGGTACCGATACGCCGAGTTGCGTGGCACTCAATGCTGACCAAAGCGGATTGAATGTAGTTGCAAAAATAACTGATGCCGCCGGAAATATTCTCCCACAGGCGGCAAATGGTTCGTGGCAGTTCATATCGTTTGCGGGCGGAAATGATACAGGCATGTCTGCTGCAACTTTTCAGGCGACTTCCGACACTTTCCGCGACACACTGAAGAGAGCGGGTCAGTTTGTAATCGAGTTTACGGACACGACAACTCAGTTGAAGGTCAACCACGTCGTGCAGGTCAAGGCGGGACGTGCGCACAGATTCGAGCTGACAGCGCCGGTTTCAGTTGCTGCGACCGAAGCTTTTGAAGCCAAAATGAACTTCTTTGACAACAACAACAACCACATCTGCACTGGATTCAAGGTCAATGGAGTCTCGGATGGCTTTCAGACGGACTTGTTATTCGGCGAGGACAACAACACGGCGAACTTTAAGTTTGAATGGATTAGCTCGCCGTTGCCTACGCTGGCCAAGTTTCCGGCGACGGGGGTCAGTCTTTTAGGCGGCAACGGAACGTTTTTTGAAAGTGTTTTTTCTTGCGAAGGGGGGCTGTTTGCAAAAACGAATCTTCTGCAAATCCCGAAGACAGGCAACTACGTCCTGCGTGCCGAAGCCAGTTCCCTGCTGACCGCTGCCGGCGCACCAATGCCGGCTGCAAGCACGAGAAAAACCGCAAAAATAAACGTCGTTCCCGGCGCGATTGAGGAGTCTCGCGCCGAGTTTGTTCCAGCCGTCAATGGCAACTTCAAGATTCCGACCAGCTCGACAACGGAGTTGAGCAACTCTACCACGGCTGCGGGCACATTTCCGCGACAGCTTGTGTCCTACAACATGACCCACGATCTGTCTGGCGCACCCGCCGGAGCTGGCACTGCAGTTGCAGTCTATCTTGCAGGATACGACAGGGAGGAAAATTTCTCCGGCCTCTTGCCCAGTACGATAGGACTTGTTTCCGCAACGGAACTCGAATCTCTGCCCAGCAGCGATTCAGAATTCACCAGCACACCATGCTCGTCAGCTGCCAATTTTGGAAGAACCCTTTGCAACTTGAGTTTACATTACGACCTGCCCGACAAAGACAAAATGCATATCATCGGGGGAGTTCGCGCTGGAAGTGCAGTAATTCGAATCACTCCCGCTGACGTTGATGAGCCACCCATAACGCTTCCTGAGATGACCGTTGTCGCCGGCTCAGCACGACAGTTGGTGCCGACACAGGTCGACCTGTCCGGTCAGCGCAAGAACATGTCGGGCGAGACACTCGTCGACTCGAAAATCGCATTCAAGTTGCGCATGACAGATTCCAACTTCAATACAATTTTCAGTCAGGACGATCCGGTCAATCTCGGCTTCCGATTCAGGGAAGGTGAGGTTTTTTCGTTTCCTCCGGATCAGACCATCGAAGGCGTCGTCAATGTGAAGCCTGCCGATGGATTGCGGGACTTCAATGCAGGCATCTCGACAGAGACTTTTGAAATTGAACTGTATGTTGCCGGAAATTATTTTCTCTACCTTTTCTCCGGCTCGAATTTTTTGTTGGACGGAATCATGACGCTCGGCAACGACGACTTTGTTCGTCCCGACCCGTTTGATCACTACGGAACGATTACAGCTCGCGAAGTCAGCACTCTCGGAAGAATTATTCACGATGACTATTTCCCCCACAGAGATCTCCCGGCAGAACGCACATTCTCGACGCTCATTCAAAAACGCGACAAGTTCGGAAACTTGGTTTCCGACGGCGCAAATGTGCCGGTCAATTTGAGTATCGTGCGAAGCAACGGTGTGTCTGTCGGAAGCTGCAGTCTGCAAGGTGCTACCACTACCAATGTAGCAATTTCAGGCGCAGAGGTTTTGATTGAAGGACTCAGGTATCCACAGTCGGGTTCGTTCAAATTGATTGCTTCGGATTCCAGCGGAAAGACCACGCCATTGTCCGCAGCAAGGACAATCAGAATGATTTCGAGTTTTGATACGCTCAAGGATTTTGAAGTTCGCAGGCTCAATGGGGGAGCTTCAAACATCTCGGTGAACGCCGGTTCAGCCGTTGGTCTTGTCATCAGAGGCCGAGATGCCTGTGGTGAGTCATTGATTGGATTTGACGAAACGCTTACCGGATTGACCTACTCATGGACAGGCGCCTCGAGCGCGCTCGATGCCGAAAACACGATCCCCAATTTGCCGGATGAGCTAAACTTTACTGCCGGACAGTCTTCGGCAACCGCCGTCTTTTTCCGAGCCGAAGTGATTGCGGCCAATTCCCTGACAGTAACGACCGTCGGTGACGGAACAACGTTTACCGGCCACTATGCGGGTTCTATCACAGTCAATCCCGGTTCCATCTTCGAATACGTGCTGAAAACCTGTATCCCGGGCGGAAGTTGCGATCAGACACCAAAAAACCGAGCTGCCGACAGCGGCCCCGGCGGCCGGTTTAGTATCAACATCAGTGCCTTTGACGAGTGGAAGAATCAGCGTGCCGGTGAAGCAGGACTCAGACTGGCAGTGAACAAATTGAGCGGTGTGGTCGACCAGACGTCCGATGTCCTCTCGGCAACCGGAGTCGCTGCACACACATCCCTCGAAACAACAAGCATCAACATGACACTGAACGCTCTTACGTTCACGCTCAGCGATCTCTATTACCCTGTCGGGCACAATGTTGAATTTACCCTCGCCAACAGCGCGATCGGGGTGGCGAACAAACCAACGATCAACTTCAGCTACACCGCCGATTCCATTCACAGATACAAACTCGCTTTTTCTCAGAACATCATCACTGCGGGAAACAACAACATCACCGTGACGGCATCTGCCCTCGACCGTGCGGAAAACGTCATTCCCACGCTCGACGGAATTTTGAATGCGCGGACATTCACGCTGGAAGGTCCGCTCTTCTCGCCCAGTGGAAATTCTCCCACGATATTCAACGCTGCTGGTGACGTTGCACGGAATGCTTTGGTGCCGGCTGCGTGGAATAATTTCGCCAACGGTGTTGCCACCGGCACACTCAGCCTGTTCCGCGCGCAGATTTTTCAGGTCGGCGGGTTCCTGCTGACGGACAATGTTGGTCTTGTCGGCGCAAATGCTGAGCTGATTCGTGTGGATGAGGCTGCTGCGCAGGACATCCGCATTCCTGCGGGTGGCGGAGCATTGCCGAACCAAACTGCGGGAGTCAGCTTCAATATCGAGGCTCTCACACTTGATCCGTTTGGAAATCCGACAGACGTAAGTTGCGCGGCGGGCTTGACGATTGGCAATGGACTGACTTCGCCGGGCGGCCACGGAGGAACTGCGACTCCCGCTTTTGTTCCCGCTGCAACCAAGCTTCAAAAAGGAAGCTACCGATTTTCGGGGATCCAACTCTTCAAGGCCGGAACCACGAGCCTCACCTTCAACGCCTGCGGAAGCACCAAACCGGATTTGTCTTTCTTTGTGAATACCGCACCCGTGAACCGAAT
>JBEDKY010000061.1:0-22608 GCA_041171905.1 Pseudomonadota bacterium | reverse complement strand
CAGGGCAACTTCGTTCGCCTGCGGGATTATTTGCGCTTGCGGCCGAGTGATCGTATGGAGCTGATACTGCGGGAGATTTTGGTTTGGCTTGTTGAGGAAAGTTTGAACGACCGTGTGACCGTTCTCTGTCGGACTTCCGTCGAACACGATCAGCTGGTTTTGGCGTCTCGGTACATCCTCAGAAACACTGCTATTTCTCAGCCCATACAATTTCGGCTTTAGTTTTTGCAAAAGTGTTCAAGCTGTCAGAATCCCTGCCGAAGAGGCAAATAGGAGGTAGGGAGCGCTCTTCGATTTGCAGTAAAGTCTTGGGACAAACTGCCGAAGGTCATGCGCTTCGTTTGTGAGCGAAAGGAGGTGAGCTGTGCGAGGCATACAGGTCGTATACGTGTCGCCGTCGGGCGCCACGCAGGACAACGATGATTTGGTAAAAGATCTCGAAAATTGGTTTGAAGATCACCGTCAGCTCTGCCGTTTGATGACGTCGGCTGCAGTGCAGGATCAGCGGGAGGTTGCTTCGGGTCTCGACAAACTCGTTGCTTCTGTTGATTCGGGCGAACGTCTGCTGTCCCGTCTGAGGCGGGGTGCGCAACTGCGCGAGACCGCGCGCGTCGGATTGCAGTCTTCAGGTGGTCGAATTCCCTTATCTGGTGTGAATCGCTTCGAGGATTCGAATTCGCAGGCGCAGATCCAGACAGCTGCTGCAGTCGGTCTGAATAAGAGTGCGTCGATCTCTGCGGGTCAGAATCAGGCGAACATCAATGCCAGCTATGCGTCGCTGACGAACGCAGCAACGGGCGAAATCCCGCGTGTTTTGCCGAGTCGGACGTATTTGAAAAAGAACAACAATCCATCCTGACGGATCGGAAATTGTTGATCAGGCCAAGTCGTTCTTGTCCCGAACTCTGAGAAACCCCAGAGCATAGCATCTGGGGTTTTTTTATGTTTGTGCGTCTTTTTATTATTTTGTCTGCGGCGTGCCTGCTCATTTTCGCTGTGAGTCGAATGTGGAGCGGGCGGCTTTCGCATTTGACTGCAACTCAAACCGAGGTTCAGGATCGCGTCGTCAAAACGCACGAAAAGATTTCTTGGCGAAAGAAGTCATTGGTAGTGGTCAGACGCGAAGAATTTCAGGAATTGCAAACTCCCATTCACCGCGGTGAAATCTGGATGCTCAAGCAGACAACAAAACGCGGCGACCAGTGTATGTATGGCCTGTTCCGCGCAGAGCGAGCGGATCAGCATAATGTGTTTTTCAAAGCTATGGAAAGACGAAAACAGTCACGACTGACAACATGGGCTGAAGCGCAAAATATCGCGCTCGACTGGCAATGGCATCCCATTTCGTCCACAAAAAACGAAGTCCAACAGAGCCAGTACTGCAGCCAATGGATGCTGGTCCGTCAAGCTGGCGCACCCCTCCGTCAGGTCGTGCGCACGAATCGGTATTTTTTGAGTTCCGTTCATTATTCGGACGTCACGGCGGACAATCCCGCGCAGATCGATATCCACGTTGATCACTTTCGACGGGGCTGGTGGATTGCACCCAAAACGGGAGTGGTTCGGTCGTTCGTCATTTTGCGCGACAGCAGAAGCGGACATTCGCAAAAGGTTCTCATGGAATTCAAGGCCAAACATGGGCACCGGCAGATGCAATTAAAAACCTCGAAGGACGGCGTCACTTTTAAATCGTTCACTTTGCCAGGTTGGGATTAGGCTGTTAAAAACAAATTTTATCAATGCACATTCAGGGGAAAGCGATGGCGCAATTTGTAAAACTCTCAGACTTTGAAACGGGCATAGGCTGCCTCGAAATTTCTCGGCCAGACGCTTTGAATGCGTTGAATCCGGATGTTTTGCGTGAGTTGTCGAAAGCCGTGCAGGAGCTCTCCGCCCGTGAAGACCTGAGCGTGATTATCCTCAGGACAGCTGGAGACAAAGCGTTCGTAGCCGGAGCTGATATCAAGGAAATGCTCAGCTTCAAGACGACACAGGCCTATGAATTTTCCCGATTCGGACAGCAGGTTTTTCAGGCCATGCATAACCTTCCGCAGGTTGTGATTGCACAAGTGCAGGGCTTTGCACTGGGCGGTGGACTCGAACTTGCCCTTTCGGCCGATTTTATGATTGCGTCGCAAAATGCCAAATTTGGTTTGCCTGAGGTGGGTTTGGGACTCATTCCCGGCTTTGGTGGAACTCAGCGTCTGGTTCATCGTTTGGGTTATGCTCGGGCTCTTGAATGGATGACTTCTGCTGAGCGATATGACGCTCAGACTGCGTACAATTTGGGATTGTTGAATCGTGTCGTTGCGCGTGAAGAATTGTCGGCCTGTGTTGAATCCGTTGCTCGTGCGATTGCCTCACAGGGACCACAGGCCGTTCGTTCGGCAAAGCAGTGTGCACGCGCCGCCATTCACAGTTCCGGCGAGCTTGGATTTGAAATCGAAGCACGCGCTTTTGCCCAGCGCTTTGAACTGGCCGAGTCACGTGAGGGACTGACCGCTTTCACCGAAAAGCGTAAACCTCAATTTCGTCATTGATGGTTTAAGAATGACTTCGAGGTAACCATGACCCGCGTTTTCAGTCAGGCTGCTTCATCTGCAGATAAGATCACAATCGAGCTGCGAAAAAAAAGCGGAGAGATTTTCAAAACCATCACTGCGCGTCGCGGTGTGAATCTCTGGGTGCTGCTCAGAAGATATGGTGTGCCGGTCGGATCCTCTTGTTCGGGCGTCGGAGTTTGCGGAAAATGTGCCGTGCGGGCCGTAACATCGCAGGCAGATTCCCTGACTGGCAAAACTGAATTCGAGAGCCAGACAATTCAGCGACAGGGCCTGGCGGATGATTTGCGGCTGACGTGTCTGTGCAGAGCGCAGGGAGATTTGGTGTTAACCGCAGATTATTGGTAGACGCTTCACATCGCTTTCGTAAAGCCGTTGGAGTTTGACGCAGCCGGCTTAGGCATTGTCGAAATGAGCTTCTTGAACTCGTGAAAAACCTGGCTCTCTGTCGGGGACAACTGACGGCGTCTCAGATCGCGGTGCAGCATGAGGTGAAGAACTTCAAGTCCTCGTTTGACCACGTAAAGGCAGTTGGGTTGATGGCTCTTGTGGCTATCGAGATAGCTTTTGGTGTAGACGCCCACAAGCCAAGAACCAACATCCATGATGGCTGCCTTGTAATCGTTCGCATCTTCTTGTTGCTGGGCATTGACCACATTGACGAGCAGGCTTGAGATTGTTTCAAAGTCTCGTTCCGCCTGAAGCACCAGCGGCTCATCTTGTTTTGGCTGTCCAAAAAGTTTCAGCGCGAGAGAAATGCGTTCGCTCGAATTCCGATAGATTTCTTTGATGGTCCTTTTTTTGTCTGCCGCAGATGATGACGTCACATTCACCTCAAAGCTTCATCAGACGGCCAACTGCATGGTTGGATCATCGGTATTTTGTTTTTCCGTCAATTCCTCTGAATCAACAGATTTTTCAGGATTGTTTTCATTTGCAGTGAGTTGCGACACACGCCCTTCGATGCGGGCGCCGTCTTCAACAATCAGGCGCTTGGCGACCAGATCGCCGTAAACCCTTGCCGTTGGGCTCAGCCGGAGTAAGTCGGTCGCTTTGAGATTGCCGTCGATGCGGCCGTTGAAAAGAACGACAACCCCATTCAGGTCGCCGCTGATGACAGCCGACTCCTCAACGGTCAACACACCGTCACAAATGACTGAACCATCGACGTGACCACCCACGCGCGATTCTCCTTGCAGGAACATTCTGCCCTGGAAGCTGCAACCGTCCGCAAGCATCGATATACCACGGGACCTTTGCTTTGGCGCTCCCTCGAGCTGACGGTTTGGTGTGATCTCAGATTGTGACTTCTTTGAAAACACGCCTGACTCCTGCAAAATGAAAGAACGGGTCAATCGAATCGCTTCAAGTTCAGACTACCGCCGATTCAAAGATGCAAAGGGGAAAGAAGTGTCGTCAGACAATCTCGTGACGCCCGACAGTCCGGCCGCCGCCAGCCACGTTGTCTGGGCTCAGAGGGTTTTGAGCCTGTCAACAATCCGACTCCTTCGGCTGCGCAACATTGAGCGCGTCTTTGGCGCTGGGAGGCGGTCATCGGGCCGCTGCGGTTGCCAGTCTGACTCACGATATTCGCTGCCTGAAGAAAACATCCGCTTGTGGTGCGTGCTGTTGGCCAATGAAAAGCGCGGTCATGTGCGGCAAACCACCTGCTGTGAATTGCTCGAAACGGGATGGCTGGTTTGGCAGCCCGAGTCGGTCGGTTTTCGTTGGGTAGAAATGGTTGAGTTGAAGGATATGCTGGGTCTCTTCGCAAATGATCAAGAGGATTCCCAATCGCTGATTCGTCCGCTTGAAGAATGGGAACAACTCGGTCGTTCCGATTTAAAATACAAAATCCTCTGCCAGGAAGAGGCTGCAGTCGGCGATCTTCAGGCAGCGATGAGAGTAACGATTGCCCATGACATATTGAAAAGAAATCCGAATTTTTCACATATAAATCTGATGGTAGAGGGTCTGTGTGAGGACTCGGCAGAGATGCTGCCACATGCACATTTGAATTCTGCAGGGCTCGAGGCGGAGCGCTTGCGAGATCGGCTTCTGCCAGACTGGCAGAGTGGTGACATGGCTATTCGGTCTTTTACGGCCTACACTCTAAGGCGAAAGGACATCCGCTGAACAATTTGAATTGTGTCACGGATGAGTGTGTTGTTGCATGGTTCAAGTCAAACGCCGCAAAGTCATGACGAGCCGGCAGGTGATGGTACGAGTCCTTACGGGTGCCTCGTGCATCGCGGCAGGCCTCTTTTTTCAAGCTTTTGATAATGATCCGAAATCCACTTCGGGCGAAAAGTCTTCGGCTGTGACAGACCAAAAACCGGCTGTGGACAACGAGACATCAGTGGATCCAAACTCGACAAATGCCTCGCAGAAGATTGGTGGAAGCTTTCAGACTCAGGGTTACCGCGATCCGCGCGAGGAGCTCAGCAATGAGCGGCACGCCTTCAAGACACCGTTCGGACAAATTCAGTGGCGCGATATTGAAAAGCGAATCACAGTGAAAGACCGTGCGAGTTTTGTGAATCACAAAGGCCTCAACCTCAAGCTGACAATTCAGCCCGAATTGCAGGCCGCACTCGAAAAAACACTTTCAACACAGCGCAATATTGCTGCTGCAACCGTCATTCTTGAATCGCGTACTGGACGTATTCTCGCAATGGTGGAGACACGCGGCGATTCGCGCAGCCCGCTTGTGACCGATGAATCAATCCTTGTTGCTGCACGGGCGCCTGCCGCGAGTCTGATGAAGATTGTCACTGCGACGGCGGCAATCGAAAAAAATGGCCTCGATCCAGATCAAGAAATCCCATATCACGGCGGTTGCGGAACATTGCGCAACAGAAACTGGCTGCGTGACGGACAGTCCGACCGTCAGCATATGTCGTTTTCGCATGCCTTCGGTGTCAGTTGTAACACGGTGTTCGCACGCCTTGCGCTCTATGAGACCGGACTCGCCACACTGCGACAGTTCGCCGAAAAGTATATGTTCAACCGGCCTATCCCAAGCGACCTGCGCATCGAAACCAGTGCGGCTCTGATGCCTGCATTGGAAATGGCTACGGCATTGGAAGTGGGTGAAGCAGGCGCGGGTTTTGGAGCCTCCAAAATTTCACCCGTGCATGCGGCAATGCTTTCGGCTGCAGCCGGTAACGCCGGTGTGTTGATGGCACCTTATCTTGTCGAGGCTGCATACGATGCAGCCGGAAAGCAGGTTTACGCCGCCACTCCCTTGGAAATCTCAAGAATCTTTTCAAAGAAAACCGCCGACAAAATGCAACGTCTGATGCAGGAAACAATTCTCGCGGGAACCAGCCGCAAATACTTCAGGCGCAAGGGCACGGCCGGCGACAGATTTGAAATCGGCGGTAAAACAGGAACGCTCTCCGATGCCGAGGAACGTGGTACACTTTACACTTGGTTCAGCGGTGTTGCCCCGTTGGAGTCACCACAGAATGTTGCGATTGGAACTGTTGTCGCAAGTCCGAAAAACTGGGTCGTCAGAGCAAGTTCTTTGGCGCAGATTAGTCTGGCACAGTACCTGAAGATCGATCGACAGGATCGCAAAAATCTTGAAAGAATCAGTCAATAAAGTAAGGCGGCTGACGTAGCGTAAACTGGAGTGAGCATGGCCGGTCTTTCGTTTGTTGACATTGTATTTCCTCAGTTCGCCGGCCCGCAGTGGCAGGGCGGGGTGTCGCTGTTCCGTTCGGGCAGCGTCGTCAATCTGTCATTCTACGGTGAGCTGGTCAGTGCACGGGTCCGCGCCGGCATTGGTGAAAACTATGACGTTCGGCTCAAGCTCCATTCACAGGGCAAGGGTGTGCAGTGGATGGAGTGCACTTGTCAGGCAAACCGACGCCGCGGCGAGAAATGCGCGCACCTCGCAGCACTGTGCGTCGTTCTCGACCAGGATCGTCCCGAGGTGCTTGAGAAGTTTGGTCTGTCCGGTCTTGGAGCCGATAAATTTCTCTTCAAAAAAGAAACCAGTTTTGAAAACGTTTTGCTGGGAAGTGCTGATGCAGCTGCTTCTGCGGCTGTGCCCATCAAGGCTCCCGCGGGCGGAGAAATTTCGCGCGGTCTTGGCATCATACTCACCGAAGGCAAAGCTAGAGTTCTCGACGCCCGCTGGAGTGATGAAGATTGCTCATTGCAGCTGACGGTCGACTACGGGCCTGAAAAGTCTTTGACGTACAACCTTCCCATCGATGATGCTTTTCGAGTTTTGACATCTCCCGACATCAAGGCGCAAATCCCAAAGAAGATTCTCGCTCTGGTGAGCAGCACGCTGACTGCAACGCGCGTTTTCGATTGCCGCAAGTCGGGTCCGGCGGGCGTACAGATCTACAGAACCATCGTAGTTAAGGATTCCTCCGGCAGGCAGCGCAAGACTGTCGAGCTCGAAGGTCTTGATATTCGCACGGTCGGACGGCTCGGGATTTTCATCGCAAAGTCTGGCCTTGTTCCTTTCCGCGATGACATGAATCCTGCGCAGATTTCCCGCTGGGAAGAGTATCCGCGCATCGCCACTCTCGACAACGACACTGCCGCATTGTTGCTGGAAACCAGTTTCGAGCGTCTGCGTGAAACAGCCGAAATAAAGATAGCCCCAGAGCTTTCGAAGGTGAAGGTTTTTTCCAAATTTACAATTCCTGAACTCAAGTTGAAGACTTCAATTGATGGATTGTTTTTTGTTGAGCCGACCTTTCGCGGTGTGCAATCAGGCAAGCCCGCCCAGACTGATGAGCAGCAGACGCAGGATAAAAGCGTGCGTGCTTCGGATCTTTCGCTCGACGAGAATCTGGTCTCATCTATGGCGGGCGGAAATCTACTTGTGTCGATTCTTCGCGCACGCGCAGAGGGCCGAAAGTTCCTCAATACAAAGCAGGGTTGGTTGAAGTTGCCCGAGGAGCTCGACTGGCTTGCGCAGCGCGTCCAAAGCGATGGCCGTGTGAAGTTGACGACACTCGAACTCATCAAATTCCGTGAGCAGTTCGCGGCGGAAAGCGAGATTGTCGGTACAGGCGACGTCGTTGCCCGATTGAGAAGTGGTTTGCTCGGAATGAAAGACATTGATTTGCCGAGCCTAAAGTCAACTCGTCTCTCGTTACGGCCCTATCAATTGGAAGGTTTCAAGTGGCTGTGGTGGCTTTATTCCAATGGTCTCGGCGGACTGCTCGCAGATGAGATGGGTCTCGGAAAAACACACCAGACGATGGCGTTAATTTCCGCCGTTGCAGAGCGTGAAGCACGGAAGGTGACCTTGGTTGTCTGTCCGACGAGTGTAATTGATCACTGGATGGACAAACTGGCTCAATTCGTTCCGAACATCAGAGTCATTTGCTACCACGGTGCCGAACGCAAGCAGGATGTCTACCGTCGTCCGAATGAACATCTCGTGCTTGTCACAAGTTATGGAATCCTGCTGCGCGACTTTGAGTTCCTCATGCGCTGCCCGACCGAGCTCGTCATTTTGGATGAGGCACATCTGGTTAAAAACCAGTCGACAAGGACTTATCGCGCCGCCGTCCGCCTTGGCAGTCGGATGCGTCTGTGTCTTACGGGTACTCCACTCGAAAATGATCTTCTCGAACTGAAGAATCTGTTTGACTACATTGCGCCGAACTATCTCGGCACCGACAGTGAATTCCGAAAAAAATATATGTCGGAAAAGCGCACCAATCCGCTCGCCGATCTCGAGCTGCAGCGGCTTATTCACCCGTTTAAATTGCGCCGCAACAAGCGCGAGGTTCTCAAGGAACTGCCTGACAAAGTGGAGGACATCCGCCACTGCAATCTGAACAAAAAGCAGGTCGAGCTTTACAATGAGGCTCTCTCTCTGCGCGGTCGGGAATTGGTCGAGGCTCTTGAAAGCGAGCAGGGGCCGATCCCTTACGTTCATATTTTTTCCGTCATTTCATTCCTCAAACAGATCTGTAACGATCCGGCCCTCATCGACCCGCGCTACGAGGACGTCAGCAGCGGCAAATTGGCTCTTTTTGATGAAATATTAAGCGAAGCGCTTGCGAGTGAGCAGAAGGTGGTCGTGTTTTCGCAGTACGCTAAGATGGTCAACCGTCTGAGCGAGCGCCTCGGCCGGCGTGGCGTCAATCATGTCATCCTCACCGGTCAGTCCACCAACCGCGGCGCTCTGGTTAAGCAGTTTCAGGAAGATCCGCAGGTTAAAGTCTTTATCGGTTCGCTTTTGGCGGGTGGTACGGGTATCGACCTGACGGCTGCAAACGTTGTGATTCACTTCGACCGCTGGTGGAATGCCGCGAAGGAAAATCAGGCCACTGACCGAATCCACCGCATCGGGCAGCAAAAGAACGTTCAGGTTTACAAGTTGGTGACAAAGGGCACGCTCGAGGAGCGAATTGATGAAATCATCAACCGTAAAAAGCTGATTTTTGAAAGATTTGTTGAAGAAGACGCTGAAATCTTCAAAAACCTCTCCCGCGAGGATTTGCTCAAGCTTCTTGCACCTGCCAAGGCGGAAGACGCAATCGAAAGCACCGAAGACAACGATACCCCTTCGATGGATGCTCTTGTCCACGAGGGAGTCGTTGAGTCGCATCAAATCTAGGTATTTTGAGCTTAGATCTCTTGCTGAACGGGCGGCTCGGGGTTAAAACCAGCCGTCCGTCAAACATACTGAATTCCAAGAGGTCTGACATGAGCGTGAATCCCTGGCATCCGTGGCACACCGTTGCCGTTGGCAAGAAATCCCCGTCGATCGTCCACGCAATCATCGAAATCCCGCGCGGATCGAAAAGCAAATACGAAATCGACAAAGAGTCGGGTCTCCTGCTTATGGATCGCGTCATGTCCAGCTCGGTTGTTTACCCGACAAATTATGGTTTCATCCCGCAAACATATTGCGACGACGGTGACGCCCTCGACATCCTCGTGCTCGGTCAGGATCCCGCAGTTCCGCTGTGCATCATGAACGCACGTGTCGTCGGATGCCTCAAGGTGATTGACGGTGGAGAGGAAGACGACAAAATCATCGCCGTTCACGCTGACGATCCGCAGTACAAGCACATCACCGAGTTGTCGGAAGTCAATCCGCACATTCTCAAGGAAGTCGAACAGTTTTTCCGCTCATACAAGGCACTGGAAAAAAAGGTCGTCGAAGTGGGCGCGTGGCTGCAGCGTGCCGAGGCCGAGAAGGTTGTCGAAAAGGCGTGTGAATTCTACAAGGCGAATCTCAATAAATTAGTCGGAAAATAAAGGGATTATTTGTGGCATCACAATCACCTCTCAAGCGCACTCCGCTCAATGATGAACACCGCAGGCTCGGCGCCCGCATGGTGGATTTCGGCGGCTGGGATATGCCGGTTCAATATTCCGGTGTTATCGACGAACACAAAACGGTGCGCACCACGGTCGGGCTGTTTGATGTCAGCCACATGGGCGAGCTGATGGTGTCAGGCCGAGGCGCAAACGACTTTCTGCAGCGCATGACGACCAACGACGTGACTAAGATCGCCATCGGGCAGGCGCAGTATTCAGCGCTGTGCAAGGAAGACGGCTGCGTGATCGATGACATCATCGTGTATCGTCGTGGAATGGACAGTTTCCTTGTCTGCGTCAACGCTTCCAACACCGACAAAGACGAACAGTGGTTGAGAGCGCATCTTCCCGCTTCGGGAGTCGTGCTCGAGAATGCATCCGAGGCGTACGCGCAAATCGCAGTGCAGGGCCCAAAGGCTCGCGAACTTGTTCAGCAGTTCGTCGACATCAACATTTCCCAACTCAAATATTACTGGTTCGCCGAGGGCAAAGTTCTTGGCCAGCCGTCAATTATTGCGCGCACCGGATACACAGGTGAGCTGGGATACGAGCTTTATGTTCCCTCACAGGCGGGAGGTAAAATCTGGTCCGCGCTTGTTGAGGGTGCGCAAAAGTTCGGCGGCAAGCCATGCGGGCTTGGTGCCCGTGACACACTCCGTCTTGAGATGGGCTATCTGCTTTACGGCAACGACATGGACGAAAGCATTTCAGCTCTTGAATGCGGCCTGGGATGGGTCACCAAATTTGCGAAGGGTGATTTTGTTGGCAGCAAGGCGCTTGCCGCACAAAAGGAAGCCGGACTCCAGCGGCAACTTGTCGGCGTGCAGATGATTGACAAGGCGATTGCGCGTCACGGCTACAAAGTTTTTTCTGCTGTCGAAGGTGGTCAGGAACTGGGATGGATCACCAGCGGAACGGTTGGTCCAAGCATCAATCTGAATGTTGGCATGGCCTACGTGACGCCTGCCTTTTCTGCAGTCGGCACTGATATTTTTGTCGAAATCCGCGGTGAAAGAAAAGCGGCGAAGGTTGTTAAGAAACCATTTTATTCAAACGGAACAGCACAACTTTAAGAACGGGAGTTTCACTCATGAGTCAGTATCCAAAGGAACTTCATTACACCAAAGAACATGAATGGATTCGCGTTGACGGTGCGAACGGTGTCGTCGGTATCACTGCGTTTGCCATCGAGCAGCTCGGTGACGTTGTACACCTCGACCTTCCTAAGGTCGGCGCGAAATTCAAAGCCGGCGAATCTTTTGGAACAATCGAGTCAACTAAAACGGTTTCCGACCTTTATATGCCGGCGGCGGGAACTGTGGTTGAAGTGAACTCGGCGCTGACCAACGCGCCCGAGGACATCACTCAGGATCCGCACGGCAAGAACTGGCTCATCAAGGTGACTCTCGAAGGAACACCGGCAAATCTGATGAGCGCCGAGCAGTATCAAAAGTACATCGCAGAGGCTGCGAGCCACTGATGCGGTCACAGGGGCGTCTTTCCGACGCCCTTTCTGATTTTTATCAATCTCTTGTGAGAGCTAGCTCATGACTGTTCAACATCGTTTTCTCCCCACAACCGCAACTGACCGGGCAGATTTGCTCAAGGCCTGCGGCGTGAACTCAATTGAAGATCTGCTCACCGGTATTCCGAGTGACGTTCGGTTCAACGGCATCTTGCCAAGTGGTCCTGCCCAGTCGGAAATGGAAATCCGCCGTCGCGTGCGCGAGCTCATGAAAGACGGGCGTTACGCCAAAAACGCACTGAGCTTTATTGGTGCCGGCATCTACGATCATATGTGTCCTGCCGCAGTGAATCAGCTGACATTGCGCGGTGAGTTTCTCACCTCCTACACTCCGTATCAGCCAGAAATGACGCAAGGCACTCTGCAGGCATTGTTTGAATTTCAGACCATGGTCGCAGAACTTTTCGGGATGGAAGTCTCAAATGCGTCCCACTACGATGCGTCCACTTCGCTGGCCGAGGCTGCGCTGATGGCAATGCGTCTCAACAAAGATCGCAACCGTTTGCTGGTGTCCTCGTCGGTCCATCCTGAGTATGTTGAAGTTCTCAAGACCTACCTTGCAAACCTCGGTGTGGAAATCGGCTATGTCCCGCTCGAGGACGGAGTCACCTCCATCAACACGCTCAAGAGCCTTCTCAACGACACGGTGTTGGGAGTGATTGTTCAAAGCCCCAACTTCTATGGTTGCGTTGAGGATCTCGAATCACTTGCCAGTCTGGCGAAGTCGAAGGGTGCGTTGTTTATCGTCAGCACTCCCGAAACTCTCAGCCTCGCTGTTCTGCCGACTCCGGGTGAGTGCGGTGCAGATATCGCGACAGGAGAAGGCCAGAGTTTTGGCGTGCCGCAAAGTTTCGGTGGACCTTTTGTCGGTTTGTTCACAACAAAGATGGAATTTGTCCGCCAGATGCCGGGCCGTCTTTGCGGCGAGACGATCGACGCGCAGGGGCGCCGCGCTTACACGCTCACGCTCTCGACGCGTGAGCAACACATCCGCCGCGACAAGGCTACCTCAAATATTTGTACCAACCAAAATCTGATGGCTTTGTGGGCGACCATCTGGCTGACGATGATGGGCAAAGAAGGATTTTACGAACTGGCCGTGCAGAATCTTTCCAAGACGGAATACGCCAAGGAAAAACTGCTCTCCACTGGAAAGGCCCGCCTGCGCTATTCCAAGCAGTCGACGTTCAATGAATTTGTTGTCGACCTGAACACACCTGCACAGGAATTTTTCAATAAAGCAGCTGCACGCGGAATTGCGCCGGGAGTGGCTCTCAGCCGCTTCGACGCATCCGACAAGACGGGACTTCTCGTGTGTGTCACCGAAAAGAAGTCACGTGAAGATATCGATCACCTCGCGCAACTTGTGCGTGAACTGGCCTGAGGAGACGGACATGGATTTTTTGAAAAAGACAACCGGCCATGCTGTGGTTCTCGAAGAACCACCCAGTTTTGAAACGTCACGTGCCGGCGCAATTGCTGTCGGTTTGCCTGCATTGGATGTTCCTCGCATTGAGCCAAAAACTGCGTTCAAAAAAGCACGCACGCGCAAGGCGCGCCTGCCCGAATTGAGCGAACCAGAAGTCATGCGCCACTTCACGCGTATGTCGACGTGGAATTATGCGATCGACCTTGGGATTTATCCTCTGGGCTCGTGCACCATGAAATACAACCCACGACTCAATGAAGAAATCGCACGCAGCGGTGAGCTCAGTGAAGCGCATCCCTATGATCCGGTTGAATGGAGTCAGGGGCATCTTCGGGTCATGTGGGAACTGACTGAAGATCTCAAAGGGGTCACAGGCATGCCGGGTGTTTCCTTGCAGCCGGCAGCAGGAGCGCACGGTGAGCTCACTGGCCTCATGCTTGTTTCTGCGTATCACAAGTCCAAGGGACGCAACCGCAAAACAATTCTGACAGCAGACACCGCACATGGAACAAATCCCGCGTCAGCGGCATTGGCTGGTTTTCAAATCGTTCAGATTGCGACCGGCGAAGACGGAGTGATTCACCCGGAAGCGCTCGCGGCTGTGTTGAATGATGATGTTGCCGCACTCATGACAACCAATCCCAACACGCTTGGAATTTTTGAAAAGAATATTCAGACCGTTGCGAATATGCTTCATGAGCGTGATGCGCTGCTTTATATCGACGGCGCAAACCTCAATGCGGTTCTGGGCCTCAGCCGCCCGGGTGACTTCGGTGCCGACGTGATTCAGTTCAACCTGCACAAAACGTTTTCAACGCCACACGGCGGCGGCGGTCCGGGTTCGGGTCCAATTGCGGTTTCAGAGCGTCTTGTGCCTTTTTTGCCGGTGCCGAGACTTGAAAAGCAGGGTGATAAAATCGTGCTCTCTGACAACGCTCCACAGACCATCGGCCGTGTGAAGGCATTCTTTGGCAACTATGGAATGTTCATTCGCGCGTGGTGTTACATTCGAGCGCTGGGTGGCGAAGGGCTCCGGCAGGTGTCCGAAAATGCTATTCTCAATGCGAATTATATGCGTTCGCAATTGAAAGATGTGCTGCACATGCCAATCAACGCGCCTACGCTTCATGAGGTTGTTTTCAATGACCGCAATCAGCGTGAGGTGAATCTCGATACGACAAAGCTGGCCAAGCGTCTGATCGATTACGGAATGCATCCGATGACTGTGCACTTCCCGCTTTGCGTAAAAAACGCGATCATGATCGAGCCGACTGAAACTGAAAGTCGCTCAGAGATGGACAGGTTCGTCAGCGCGGTAAAGGAAATCATCCAGACTCCTGCAGTCGAACAGGCGCCGACGCGAGTTTTCCGCGAGCGTGTGGATGAAACAAAGGCTGCTCGAGAATTGAAGCTGACCTACAAGTTTAAGGATTAAATTCGCTTTCAATCGAAGCGAAAAGTCGAAAGAAGTCAGTGTGGGCTGCTGTCTGCACTGACTTTTATGATTTTGATTGACGCTTTCAATCAACCAAAAGGCTTGCGGATTTCAGTTTTATTTCGAAAGCTGCAAAATTCCCGACAATTCCCCAACATTAGAACGCAGCAGGCCATCGGCGACAATTTCAGCGGCAAGCTTAACGAGAGTTTGCCGCGATTGTGAGCTGTTTTTCTATCTTGAGGTTTTGCAAATGAGATCCAGTCAGGCTGTCGTGAAAAATAAGTCGGAAATTGAGGTCTTCAAAAGGGGATTATCCAAATCTGCGGGTAAGCCTCTGGTCCTTGCGTTTGGTTCCACGGAAACATGTGAAGGTGTTTTGGCTGCGGAATTGGCTGATACGATGGCAGACCTCGACCTCTTGATCTGTTCAACCTCCGGACACTTTAATGACCAACACATCACTGATGAAGGGTTTTGTTTGACGTCCCTTGAATTTAGCCGAACAAAATTCAAAGCGGCAGTTTCGAAAATCGAAAATGCACTGCAGAGCCAGTCAATTGGAGAAAAGCTTGCACGCGAACTTGCATCACCTGACTTGAAACAGGTTCTTGTTTTCTCAGATGGACTTTTGGTCAACGGCACTGCGCTTGCGAACGGGTTGACCAGTGTTTTGGGTGAAAAAACAGTCATTAGTGGCGGCCTTGCAGGCGACGGCAGCCGGTTTAAAACGACCCTTGTGGGTTGGAACGGTAAACCTCTCTCAGGGCAAGTCGCCGTTATAGGATTCTATGGTCAATCATTAGAGACCGCCGCTGCGTCGATGGGTGGTTGGGATGCCTTTGGACCAAAGAGATTGATCACAAAATCAAGTGCCAACGTTCTCTGGGAACTCGACGGAAAACCAGCACTCGGAGTTTATAAGGAATATCTCGGCAGGCACGCAGCCGAACTTCCGGCAAGCGCTCTGTTGTTTCCACTTTCAGTGGGAATCAAGGACGCAAACCATACGGTTGTAAGAACCATTTTGAGTGTGGACGACGCGACAGGTGCGATGACTTTTGCCGGTGACCTTCCACAGGGATCGGAAGTTCAACTGATGAAGTCAAATATAGATAGGTTGGTGTCAGGTGCCGAGGGTGCTGCGCAAAAATGCCAGTTGTCCGGTCCTGCAGAGTTTGCGCTTTTGGTGAGTTGCGTTGGTCGCCGCCTAGTCATGGGTCAACGGACCGAAGAAGAAATCGAAGCCGTGCAGAGGGCTACTGAATCTCCGCAGTGTGTAGTCACAGGATTCTATTCATATGGCGAGCTCAGTCCGCAGGGGAAATTTCAAAAGTGCGACCTTCACAACCAAACCATGACTGTCACGCTTTTCCGAGAGAATTTATGAGGCAGAAAGCCAATGCATAAACTTCTCGACAGACAATTGAGAAAGCACTTTGCCGATAGGCTCGATTCTGTCATGGCAGACGAACGATTCCAGATGTTCTGTCAGTCGGTTGATCAGGCTTATTCAGCACACGACGATGACCGTGAGCTTTTGGAAAGATCCCTCGAGCTCAGCTCACGCGAACTCAACGAAAAAAACCACGACTTGCAGCGCGCTCAATACCTTGCTGAAACTGCCAACAAGGCAAAAAGCACTTTTTTGGCGAACATGAGCCATGAAATGCGAACACCACTCAATGCGATCATTGGATACAGCGAATTGATTTTAGAAGAAATCGAGGAGCTTTCACACGAAGAGATTTCAGTTGAGCTCGATAAAATAAGGACATCCGGTAATCACTTGCTTGGTCTTATCAACAATGTTCTGGATCTCGCAAAGATCGAATCCGGGCATATGGAAGTCAATTGGGAGCAAGTGGATCTGGGACTTCTGGGTAAGGAAGTCTGCACGATTTTGCAGGCGATCGCGGTCAAAAACAGAAACAATCTGTCCTGCGAAATATGTACAGAGAATCCAGCTGCAATCACTGACCGTTCGAAGCTCAAACAAATATTGATTAACCTCGTCGGGAACGCGTTGAAGTTTACGCACGATGGCAAGGTGAAGATTTGTATCGCAGACGTAGACGGCGACCGGATCAAGGTTTCGATCATCGATACCGGAATCGGGTTGAGTGGGGACAAGTTGGTAAAGCTATTCCAGCCTTTTGTTCAGGCAGAAAGCGATACCCAGAAGAAATTTGGCGGCACGGGTCTTGGTTTGGCGATCAGTAAGAAATTTTCGGACCTGATCGAGTCAGAGATCGAAGTTGAGAGTCAGGAGGGTGTTGGAACAAGCTTCCATATTCTAATTCATCGCCGGCCACTCTCTGCTGATGTCAATACTCACAAGTTTGTTGATAGATCTGAGGGAACATTTGTGGGTCTAGAGAAAGTTGATCGCCGCATATTGGTGATTGATGATGATCCGAGTGCAATTGATCTCATGCGCCGTTTTCTTGGCCGGCATGGATTTGAATGTATCAGTCTGAAGAGCGGACATCATGCAGTGGATGAGGCGATTCGCCTTGAACCAGATGCAATCCTGCTTGATGTTTTCATGCCCGACGTGGATGGCTGGACAATATTGTCGAGGCTGAAGGCGGAGGCCAGGACGAGAGAAATTCCGGTCATCTTTACCACGATGACCGATGAACGGAGTCTAGGCTTGTCGTTGGGTGCAGTGGATTATTTCACCAAGCCAATCGACTGGAATAGGCTTGCGGGCGTTCTGAGTTCGTTCGAGGTCAGCCGCCGCAACTCCGTAGCACTCCTGACCGAGGGTGATCTGACTTCAAGCGGGAGTCTCATTCGGCAGCTTGAAGCTGCTCATTGGCGGGTCGTGTTGGCTGGCGATACCGATCAGTTCATCCAATACATCTCAAAGAACACTTTTGATCTTGTCATTTTGGATGGCTCGAATAGCAGATTGAATTCATCAGATTGTCTTTCTGCATTGAAGGACAGTCCAGTCAATCAGCAGTCGGCGGTTCTATATTTCACGGACAGCCATCATGATCCAGATCTCCCCTCCGTCCTGAGGGGCCGTGTGAAGATTATGCTCACGGACAATACCGGCGAGACTCACGGTAACATGCTCGCCGATATTCTTCAGTTCAATCCGAATAGGGGTAAGAAATGACAAAAATACTTCTTGTTGAAGACAACCCCATGAATCGGGATATGTTGAGCAGACGGCTTGTCAGGCGTTCTTTTGAAGTCATCTGTTGCGTAGATGGGGAGAGTGTTCAGGACACCGTCGAACGAGAGAATCCTGAACTTGTTTTGATGGATATTTCCCTACCGGGAATCGACGGTCTCGAGGCGACTCGGCGTCTGAGAAATTCAAAGAGTCACTCAGCGATACCGATCATAGCCTTGACTGCCCATGCCTTTGAATCAGACGAGCGCGAGGCGCTCGGTGCGGGATGCGATGAGTTTGAAACAAAACCCATCGATCTCGAACGGCTGTTGGGAAAGATGAATGCTTTGATTGGAAAGAAAAGCTGACCTTAGTTGGCAGAAATCAAATTCACTAGTCCGCCCACCCATTTTTCAAGGTGGGGGTAAGGAAGTGCGCCGCTCTGGCGCGCTTTTTCTTTTTCGTTTTCGAAGACGATGAGAGTCGGGATGCTGCGGATTCCAAATCGTGCACCAGCATCCTGATGAGCTTCGGTATCACATTTCAAAAACAAAGCTTTGCCACGGTGTGCATGTGCGAATTGTTTGAACGTGGGTGCAAAACCGACGCACGGTCCACACCATGGCGCCCAAAAATCAACGATCACAGGTATCGGACTATTGAGAACCGCTTTGGCCAATACTGCGCCACTCACTTCGTGAACGCTCTCTGTATGATTGAGTGAGTGACTGCATTTACCACACTTCGCTTTTCCTGATTCGGTTTGCAGAGGCACTCTGTTGAGAGCGCCACAGGAAGAGCATGGAACTAAAACTGACTGACTCATGAGCGGATTCCCCGTAGAAGCAATTTTTAACCAATGAATTCGCGTCCGCCCATGTATTTTTGCAGGGCCTTGGGAATCCGGACTCGTCCGTCCGCTGTCTGGTGATTTTCAAGAAGCGGAATCAGCACACGCGGCGTTGCAACTTCAGTATTGTTCAGGGTGTATACAAACTGATTTTTTCCGCCGGCATCCTTGCTGCGGATCTTCAATCGCCGTGCCTGATAGTCATAAAAGCTCGAGCAGCTGTGCGTTTCACCATAGGCACTTCTGCTTGGCATCCATGTTTCGATGTCATGTTTCTTAACCTGTCCCTGTCCCAAATCACCCGTGCAAACCTTGACGACACGATAGGGCAATTCAAGCATTTTGAGCAGGTCTTCAGCATTGGTCAGAAGTTCCATGTGCAGCTTGTCAGATTCTTCTTTGTCAGGTTTGCAAAGTACAACTTGTTCAATTTTCTGAAACTGGTGAACGCGGTAGAGCCCTTTGGTGTCTTTGCCGTGCGCGCCCGCCTCTCGGCGGAAGCAGCTGGAGTGTGCGCAAATCTTAACGGGAAGTTGCGACGCATCCAAAATTTCGCCGGCATGATAACTGGCCAGACTCACCTCTGCAGTGCCGACGAGCCACATGTCGTCTTTTTCGACGAAGTAGGCTTGATCAGCCCCGCCGGGAAGATAGCCAGTTCCTTGCATTGCAGAAGAACGCACGAGAACAGGAACACTCATCAGCGTGTACCCTCGCTGCGTGAGCAAGTCGACGGCAAGGTTGTGCACAGCACGTTCAAGTTCCGCGCCAGCACCGACTAGAAAGTAGCTGCGCGTACCAGCCACGTTCGCACCGCGAGCGAAGTCGATGATTCCCAATTTTTGCCCGAGTTCGATGTGGTCGAGCGGCTTGAAATTGAAATTCGGAACGGTGCCTTCTTTGCGCCATTCAACATTGTCGGCATCAGTTGCACCCACGGGTGTATCGTCTGACGGAGGGTTCGGAACAGTTGCCTGAATTGCATCGAACTCAACTTCTATCTCTCTCAATCGGTTCTCAGCGTGCGTCAGCTTTTGGTTCACCTCACGCATCGCCGCAAGGAGTGACTCCCGCTCATCTGTTGATTTGGCCTTTTTAACCGCGTCGGACCCTTCATTGCGTTGCCGCCGCAATTTTTCAGTTTCTTCGAGAACCTGGAGTCTGCTGTCAAAGATGCCGGCAAATTTCGCGGCATCAAAAGGTATTCTTTTTAGTTGGGAGGCTTTTTCAATCAGCGGTAGGTTTTCGCGCACGTATTTGGGGTCGAGCATACTATTTATACCTCGGTTTTTCCTTGTCTTTACAGGCGTCCTATTGTTTCTCGGCAGGCGGGGCTTGGCAAGCGGTCCGAGATTGATTTTTACCACTGTCGCCAGTTGACCGAAGGCCCTTCCTGCTTACACTGTGCGTGCTTTCAGGTCTGGCGTCCGCAGGAGACAAATATATGATTTTCGTCCAACAGAAATATTCTATCTCAACACAAAACGCTTCAGAAAGCGGCGAGTTTAAGGGCGAAACGCCTTCCGCGGAAACTTCCTCAGCGGAAAACACAGTAAACGCTGAAAATATTGGCAATTCTCAGGGCTCAATGCCTGCCGATGTTCCGTCGCTCCAGTCCGCCCTCGCGGAAATGACAAACAAGTACGCCGAGACCAACGACCGGATGTATCGAATTGCGGCCGAGTTCGAAAATTCCCGCAAGCGTTGGGAAAAAGAAAAAGGCGACCTCAAAAGCTACTGCATTTCGGAATTTGCCCGCGATCTCCTGCCGGTCATCGATTCTTTTGACAAGGCAATGACGGCCATTGAGCAGCTGACCGTGAACGTGGACACTGAAGAGGGCAAACAAGTGGCCTCTATCGTCGAGGGCGTACAGCTCGTTTCAAAGGTTTTTGCTGACACGCTCAAGAAGCATGGAGTGGAAAAATTGCCGGGCAAGGGTGAAGCCTTCAACCCGAATTTCCACAATGCAATTGCCAAGACGGTGGATGCAACTCTTCAACAGGAAATGGTTGTCGATGAATTTGTGTCTGGCTATCGGATTGGTGAGAGAATTCTGCGAACGGCCATGGTCCGCGTCGCAAGTCCGGACTGACGCACCGCGTCGGTTTCTGCGCGCAATTTTACTTTTCATTGTTTGTTTTGTGCTTGTGCCGGTTCGTCCGGTTGTGCAGGCCAATCAGGCCAGCGCCGAGGCAGCCGCGCAGGCGGAGCATCTTTTCCAAACAAGAAACTTCGACACTGCATTCGAAAAATTCCGAGACATCCAATCCAATCCCTACACGGCTCCGGCCGACCTTGCGCTTTCGCGCTGCCGCATCGGAATCATTTACAGCATCCGCGATGACCAAAAGCAGGCGCGCTACAATCTTGAACTGTCCCTGAGTTCAAATTCTCTCAATCCGTCCGTGCTGCCACTCTGCTACTATGCGCTCGCTCAAATATATGTGATGGACAAGTCTTACGCAGATGCGCGTTCTTTGATGCAAAAATATCCCGACCCTGTTTTCCCTGCGCAGTACAAGGCGCGCGTTTATGCTCTCGGTGTTGAGGTTGCCAAAAAACTCAATGACCTAGAATTCGAGATCTCCCAGCTCGAACGGCTCGCCCGAGTCATGGAAATCGGTGGAATCAGGAAGGTAGAACTTAAGATTCTCGGCGACTGGTCGATCACACTCGCCGAAGTGAAGCAGCGATTGGGCGAAACAAACAAGGCTGCTACGGCGCCCGCGGCGGAACCCGCAAAGCCCGCGATAATTGCCGAACAACCGTCGATACCTGCCAATACCGCCAATGCAGCACAACAGCCCGCCCGCGATGAGTCTGCCACGAGAAGTCCGAGCAACTCGAGTACTGCAGTGGATCCCCGTGGCTCGTCGCCGGCGTTTAAGGATCTGCTGTCATCTCTTCGAGCCCTGCGTGAAGGACAATTTCAAATTGCTGAGACAGAAGCACGTGAGGCGCGTGTTGAAAGTACATCGTCACGTGCGCTCGCTGTGCAGCTTCCATTCGAGCAAATCCGTGAACGGGCAGACAGCCTTCTCAAGGATGACCCGCGACACATGCGTTTTGGTCTGATCCTTCCGACCGGCTCGGGAACTTACGCACGTTTGCAGCTGCGTGCACTCAAAGGCGTCGCGGCATTTTTGAATTCACGCGCGGCACGTGATGTCGATTATCAGGTCTTTGTCAAAACTGTATCGAACGATTCAGGTGCGAGTGAACGCGCCGCCTTGGATCTCATTTTAAAGGATAAGGTTCACGCGCTCATCGGCCCATTCCACGGTGCGCAGCTCGCAGGTGCGGCAACGAGTGCGTCGTTTTTTGGTGTCCCTCTATATGCGCTCGGACCAGTCACTTCGGCGCGCGAATATGATCCGAATTTTATCATCAGAATGGGAACTTTGGCTCAATCACAGGCGCGCGCGCAAGTTCAGTTTCTGAAACGTCAAAATCGCAAGACGGTAGCTATCATGTCACCAACCGATGGCTACGGAGTCGAAATGGCCAAGGCCTTCGAGGCCGTCTGTAAAAATGAGGGATTACAAATTCAGCGTGTTGAGTTCGTTGATGAGTCGACCGAAATCTTTCAGGAGCCCGTGAAATCTCTACTCGGTCCGCAGGATGGTAAAAATCGTGGTGCCGAGTATTGGCGACTGGTTGCTGAAGCAAAGAAAAAGGCAGCGCAGGAAAAGCGCAAGTTTGATCCGTCAACCATAAAGGCTCCCGCAAACGTCCCCTTCAGCGCATTATTTGTTCCCGATTCTTTGGACAGAGTCCGACTGATCGCCAACACTTTTGCTTTTTTTGACGCTCGTTCGGTTCGTTTTTTAGGCGATCGGACGTGGCAGGAGGCGGGAGGCAAGCAATCGATTGCCGACCAGTTTCTCAATGGTGCACGTGTGCCGGTTCCAACGTCAGGAGCTTTTCTTCCGTTTCTGCGGCGCGAACTTTCGGCTGGTGACAGCGTTCTGGATATCGAGAGGCAAGCCTTCGACAGTCTTCTTCTTGCACGGACCGCGCAATACAAAGCGGGTGGCAATAATCCAGCAAAGCTTGCGATGGCGATGCAGGCACAAGACTTCTCGGCCGACGGTGCGAGTAAATACGGACCTGTGGATGTGTCTGGAGAGCCCTCAATTCAGTTCGAAATCACCCAATATTACAACGGCTCTGTCCTCAGCCCGAATACATCTGTCGAGAATCTTGAGCCCGACGCAGAGGTTCCTCAGTAATTGTTGAGTCCCGTTGGCAGTGGGATGGAAGGATGTATTGCAGCCCTGAACAGCTGGGGTTTCGAGAAATTTTTGATTTCAAGTTTTCCATTCATTCCAGCTCTTCCTGATGCGGCAGCCAGACTGATTGAC
>JBEDKY010000060.1:0-6161 GCA_041171905.1 Pseudomonadota bacterium | reverse complement strand
AGATCCGGCAAAATGGCGCATAAAATCTGAATTTTCGGATAATACAGGAGAGTCATCTCGCGCAGATTCTGCACGAGACAGTTGACTCGATTCCACCGTCTCAACTCGCGCAAATTTTGCTTGAGCGGATACCAAGACGGATTCTTGAGCTTGTGCACTTTCTGCGCGAGCCTGAGTGTTTGACTCACCCGCAACATCTCGAGCAATTTCTGCGCGAGGTTCAGGATCGGTTTCGCTCCCTCCATCTCGCGCAAATTTTGCTTGAGCTTCAGTCTCCACCGGCACCGACACAACTCGCGCAGATTCTGCTTGAGACCTATTCGCCTTGCGTTCACCAACTCGAGCAATTTCTGCTCGAGTCTGAGCCTCGACAACAACCATATCAACTCGCGCAAAATCCGCGCGAGTTTCAACATCCGTTTTCCCACTGCCGGCTCGCGCAATTATTGCTTGAGGGTGAGCTCTCGAATGGTCCTCGTTTGCGAGGGATTCCGTCCGCTCGTCAGTATCGATTCGTCCTTGTCCAACTCGAGCAAATTTTGCGCGAGTTGAGACCTCTCTTGACGACGGGTCTACAACCACAGATTGCTGCGTAGAATCTGAATTTTCTACAGAATGGAGATCCGTATCTTGCGCAGATTTTGCGTGAGCGGTGGCACTCGGGTTGCCACTCTCAACTCGCGCAATTTTTGCTTGAGATGGTGTAGAGAAAATTTTCTCAGAAAGGACTTCATTCACATCCGTAGGGGAGGGCGCTTCGACCACTTCAACTCGAGCAATTTCTGCGCGAGTTTGAGCTACCTCCTGATGGCTAGCATCTCGCGCAATTTTTGCTTGAGTTTGCCCACGAATAGACCCTTCGGTATCTCGCGCAGATCTTGCGCGAGATGAAATCTCTGGGGTGGATCTCAGAGCATCGGTCGTCACCTCATCCGAAGCGACGGCACCTTGGACCTCACGCACGGAAGTAGACTTAGCCTCTGAGCTGCCATCAACGTCTTCGCGTGCAGGCTCTTCGTCACGCCAAGGCCTGCGTTTCTTTGCGATGGGGACAAATTCGGAGACCTGGCGCTTGAAAGCATCTCCAGGCTCACGAGTCTTAATTGTCATCGCTTGCATCCTCTCGGATTAGCTCATCCGTCAGGGCAATGATGTCCTCGGCAGCGGGTGACTTGCGATTGAAGAGCCACACGGCCTGTGCGTCTTTTTGAGCTTCCTTGAGATCCACATTCTTTCTCACCACGGTGTTGGTGAGAATCTCACGATAGCTTTGCCGCAACACGCCCAATGACTCTTGCGCAATCGCCTCGCGCACATCAAAGAGGTTGGGGATGACCCGCACATTTGGGCCGAAGTTCTGAAAGTCTTCCTGAAGGTCTTTGATGATTTCAAAAAGCTGTTTCAGACCAGTGACGGACAGGAAGTCGGTAGCACAGACCACACAAAGCTCATCCGCTGCCAACAGAGCGTTGATGTTCAAAATCGACGCCGATGGGTTAGTGTCGATAACAATGAGGTCCCACTGGTCACGGATTTTTGCCAACTGCAATTGCAGTTTCTCAACCCGGCGGTTCTCTGTGTGCAGTTTTGCTTCGAGTGTAGACAGAGAAAGGCTTGCAGGAATCAAACTCAGAAAGGGAGTGACCGGCTGGATCACTTCCTCGATACTCATCTTGTCTTCGCCTTTGCCAATCATGCAATTCAGAATCGTAGGGCAGCTGTCGGTGACTTCGATTCCCAGAGCCAAGGTTGCATGCGCCTGTGCATCGAGGTCAATCAACAGCGTTTTGAGGCCCATGGCAGAAGCGCGCATGGCAAACTGTGATGCCAATGAGGATTTCCCCACGCCGCCCTTCAAATTCGCAAAGACCTTAACCTTGTTGTCTCGCGGCTTAACAGCCTTGTTCTTGATGCGATCCACGATGACCGAGATGTCGTCCCAAGAGAACATCTTCTTAGTTGTGGTTCCCGAAACAACCTCTTGACCTTTAATGGCATTGCTCTTTTCGAGCTGGTAGATCGCCGCGCGGGAAACGCCTAAAAGTTCCGAAATTTGTTTGATGTTGAATTGATAGTCTTGGAAGCCCAAAGTGCGAGCGGATTTAGCGCCGGGCTTATTGCTTTGCTGTGTCGTTTTGTTCTTCAGAGCGCGAGAACTGTTTTTTACACCTAATTCCGCTTCCATCACATCAAACCTCTTAATCACGAGAGTTCATTAAAAAACACTTTTTGGATCTGAGAACACAATAAAGTGTCACATCACCGATTCACCAAGTCAACCAGCGTTCCGATGAAGATCAGAAAGTTGTGTTCTAAGCAGGCAGTCTTGTCACTTTCTTGACATCGTGCGTCTTGAATCATTCCCACTACCTTCTGCGGCTTTGTGATTCTTTTTTATGCAAAGACGGTTCAGAGGAGATCACTTCCTCCGCAGCAATGGGTTTCACATGATCAATGTGTGCGCTTCGCCTGAGAGCATCGTGCGACTGCGCGACGAGGAGAACATCCTCAGCAGCTCGGGTGACTCCCACCAATAGATCTCGTTTAGTGGTCCCCTCATCGACCAATTGGAGAACGCGGTTCGCCGTTTGCCCCTGCGCCTTATAAATTGTCAGCGCCCATGCGTGCTCCATGTGCTGAGGAACGCGTGGATCCAAACTCTTCATTTGCCCCGATTCTGTGCGAATCTGAAGAGCGTCAGAAGACACCTTCAGGACAACGAATCCCTCATTGTTAAGCTGACTGCGGGCTCTGTCGTTTCTATTCCAAATCATTTTATCGCCCTCTGCGACAGCTAGGGTGTGTTTCGAGAAAAGCGAAAAGCCGTGATGCCGCGACACGGGGATATAGATTTTGATTCCATCCGATTGAACGGTCACTGTGTTTTTGATCACATTGGTTCCGATGACCTCGTACTGTTTGTCTTTTTGCAGACCCAAGGATTTGTACGACCGATGGGGTACCAGCACGTCCTCGTTGTTATACGAGATAGCCAAACGCAGACGCTCCTGTGAAACATCGAGCTTTCTTAAGATTGGGACTTGTATCTCATTGCGAAGAAACCCTTGATGTTTGAGTGAAGATCGGATCTCATGAGTGAGATCGCCTCGGATGCGATTGGTGCGCGCAAGGAGTAGGGGGGTGTCAGCTCCCATTGATGTTTGCTTCTGAAATTCCCGAGCGACGTGTTTGATGCGCCCCTTTTCTGTTGAATGCTCGAAAATCTTCTCACCCAAATGCGAAAGGCCATGCGCCACATCGCCCTGATTCATGCTGCGCACAGCCGCCTGCAAGGCAGAATCCTTCTGGCGCAAGCTTTCGTCCAAAATAATCCGAGTGGTGCTCGTATTCCGTTGAATGTCTAAAAAAGGGTTTCCAGCCTCGACAGGCGAAAGCTGCCTCACATCACCCACAAACAAAACGCGGGCATTTTGGATTTCGGCCTTCTTTAAAAGGTCAAGAAAGTCTTTCGCTGAGACCATTCCTGCCTCATCGACAATCCAAAGCTTCTTTTGATCAAGGGAATCTTCCCGCCGCAGCAAATGAGATTGAATCGTCTGAGCTTCAATACCTGCTTCCTTAGACAACTGACTTGCTGCGGCTGCAGACGGTGCAAATCCTTGCACCGCAATTCCAGAAAGACTCGCCTCTTCTGCAATTTGTCGGACGGAAAAGGTTTTACCGGCACCTGCGACACCCTGCCAAACAATATATTTGTCTTTAGTGGTCAGCGTTCTTTCTATCGCTTCAATCTGTCCTGACGTCGGTGCCAAAAAAGATCTCTGAAGAGGTTTCATTGTCTCGGCAATCAATGTTTTTGTTTTTGAGGTCACTTCGCCGCTCTTTAAAAACTCAAGTGCAGTTGAAATTTCTCCGCGTATGCCGGTCAACTCGCGCAATGACAGCTGAGCGCCCGAACGGAGAGCGGACTGAGCAGGCTCCAAGATTTGAGTGATTTTTTCCTCGGATAAACCAGAATGTTGAAGCTTTTCTTTGGTCTGGAAAAGAGCAACGCTTGCCTTTTCTGAATCGAGTCTCTGAAGACCTTGAATTCGCGCCTGAACCACTTCTTCTGCAGCAATAGATTCATGAGACTCGATCCCCGCTTCGATCAAATTTCTGATCTTCAAATCACGCTCAACTGCCTCCTTCGAAGTAAATACGTTCTTGTCCCGTGTGGGCAAAAGCCGAAGCTCCTGTTCTTTTTTGAGTGTTTGCTCAAATTGATTGAGTGTGTAGTTACCCAAAGACATCTGTAACGTTTCTTTGAGAATGGCTTCCTTTGAAAAGACGGACGATTTTTCCTCAAGGGAAGAGATGGCTCTGTTCAATGACTTTTCGATACGCGCGGGGCTATTTTTAAGAGAACGTGAGCGCGCGGTTGGTTCGATGGCTTTGATGTTGTGCTGACGTGCTTCCTTGAGCCAGCTCTCAACAAGTTCATGCCGATGCTGTGGGCCTGCCTTGGCCTTTCTATTTTTGAGGACAAGATCTCTTATCTTGCGATACGACTCCGGACACATTGACTCAATCTGCTCGCGACGCTTTGAAAATGAAACGAGCTGTTCTTTGGAAAATCCCTCGAGTTCAAAAGTTCCGTTCGCATTTGGGCGAATCTGGTAGCCTATATCGCGCACCCGGCGCGCCAAGCTGTTCTGATAAATGAGGCCTAAGAGAACACTATTTTTGTAGATAAGGTCTCCGTGGAGAGCGCGCACTTCACCTTTTTCGTTCTCAATCCGGTTCAACACAACATTGTGAGTATGAAGCTGCGGGTCTTTTAACCGTGACGAATCATGCTCAAATTGGGCAATCAAGAGGCCCTTTCCTCGGCGAATCTCACGATTAGACTTCGGTCCGGAACGATAGACGGCGTAGTGCATCTCTGCATATCGGATGGCCTCTGCAACAGCTTGCCTGTGCGCCTCGACGAGGCGTTGATCGCCGAAAACCAAAGCTTGAAGGCTAACAGATTTCGGAGCTGAAAAGGTCATATCAAGACCAGCTCGTTTGCGGTTCTCAGATTGTTCATCTTGTCCAGAGACTTTGATCTTTTCGTCTTTTGCCTTGAGCAACCGAGAAAACTGACGGTCATCGACAGCCCCTTTGAGACCCAACTGATGAGCGCTTTGACCAGCCCATTTGGAGTAACCAACGCTGTCCTTGGCAGTGTAGTAGTTGTCCATTTTGTAATACGTCACACCGTGTGCGGCACTCACGTTCGCAAGCGACAGCATTTATCGGCTCCAAAGTTGGCGAGGTTTTGAAGACTGCGTTGCGGGTAAATCTCCCACTTGCGAACCGACCTCTAAACTCGCTTCATCAAGCCACGTGGACATTGGAATCTTGCTCCACTTGCCAGATTTGTCGTTCACATTCGGAAACGTCACATAATCAAATTCAATTCTGACTGGCGGAAAACGAGCGAGTTTTAGAAAACCATGATTCTCAGGCAGACTTCGTATTTCGCTCTCCGTCACAGACTTTTTCTCGCGTTGCCGCGTGGAAATGGAGACACGCTCGGGTTGCTGACCATGTGCGGGTGTTACCGAGGATTCGTATTCCTCGACCTCACATTTGCCGAGCCTCTCTGAAAATTCCTGTGCCATTTTTGTTTCATTGGCTGCGAAAATGAGAATATTTTGCAATCCCTGCATAATGTTGTGAGTGGCATCCTGACCGTAAATTTGCCCAATTTGAGCCAAACTCTGAAACCCCAAAATCAAACGACCGGCATACTTGTAACCTCTGTCGAGCACCTTGGGCAGCGAGGGCAAAAGGCCTACAGTTGAAATTTCATCGCACACAAGCCACAGCGGAGTGAGAGGGTTTTCGTTCTGTCTTTCGCGCTCAAGGATGGCCGTAGATGCGATATCAAACCAGAGGCGAATCAAGGGACGTGTTTGCTCCCAATGTGAATCGGTCGCAACCAAAAATATCCATTGCTGAGCGTTATCATCAAGAACCCAATTTCGAATCGAAAAGGATTCCTCTCGCTCAGTGCCTGCTTTTTCACGTTCTCGTGCATTATGATTAAGGTATTTCAGGAACTCCAAATTCATTAACGATGTCGCAATCACGCCTGAGGCCTGACCGCTTTCCCCTTGCCCCAAATAGCGGTGAGAAATTTCATTGTTCTTTTTCAGAAGAGCTTCCAATTC
>JBEDKY010000059.1:0-9010 GCA_041171905.1 Pseudomonadota bacterium | reverse complement strand
AATGTGCACCGGCCTTTTTGCTGTGACCATTTTGAAACAGCAGAACGCCAAGATTCATAAGCGTCGGAATGTGCATCGGGTCGAGGCTCAGCGCCTTGTTCCACAGCGCCTTTGCGTAAAGAGGATTATCAAGCTGATATTGCGCGAGAGCTTCGTAGGAAAACAGCTCTGCATCCTGTGGCGCGACGCTCATGGCCGAATTCGTCAGAAGCAGTGCCTCATGTGGTTTGCGCTCGATCAGCGCAGCCTTGATCAGCGACTTGAGGGCCTTCACGTTGCGCATGTCGTGACGCAATATCGCACGAGCATTTTCGCCGGCAGAGCGGGTCATTTGACCGAGCAATGATAGTTCGGCACGCGTCTGAAGCGCGACTGTGTCTGTGGCTGATTTCAACGCCGGCGTTGGTTGTTTGAGCGCTTCCCCCGATTTGAAGCGCCCCTCGTTCCACATCAAACTGCTGGGATCCTGACTCACTTGAACAAGCAGGGAAGAATTGTCGGCGCTGCGGATTGCGCTGGGTCGCCGTGTGGTTTGGCAGCCGACTGTGAATGTGGCCAAAGCAACGAAGCACACGCGGACACAAAGTAACGAGAGTTGTTTTTTTCTCATGGCGGTTTTCCTCTAAATTTGCCTGAGTTATTTCAATCAGCGAAAAACTTTGCGGTCGTTATTCTTCTTCCACCTCTCCTTTCACTTCTTTGCTCATCGGAAGTTCGTGTGCGAAATATAACGGTTTCGGCATGACCTCGATGACTTTTCTGTGCTCGGACGGATTGATTGTTGCGAGTTTTTCTTTCAGCATCTGCGTATAGGAAGAGATAATTTCGCCTTCGGAAGCCTTCTCGAAGGCCTGCGTGTAAAGCTTTGCTGCCTCTTCTTGCATGGGCATTGCAATTTTTTCGATGCGCGCCCTGAAGGTTTCAGACTCAGCCGGCGACATGCCGCTCGGGTTGGGTGCCTGCACCAAAATGCTCGCGAGTCCCTCTTGAATTTCGGCGAGGCGATAGATTGCTCCGATGGATGTTTCCGTCTGACCGGATTGCGCCAGTTGCATATATTGCTGCGCGAGTTGTTGCGCTTCCGTCTTGATTTTTCCAAATTCAGCCTGAATGGCATTTGAGTCGGAAACACGGCGGCTGAGCAGAGCGCGGCTTTGACCTTCGAGCACGCTCAATTGAACTCCGCCGGCAATGCGCAGGCCCTCAAAGGCATAAGGGCTTTGCAGGCGTGAGCTGAGAGTCTTTCCACGCGCAAGCGTTTGTGCTGACACGCGGACTGCTTCGCCGCTTTGACCTGCCGCCATGCTCATCCGCGCCGTAACACCACCAAAATAAATTCCCCACTCTGGCGAAGTGTTCTGGCACTTTTGCAGCGCAGTCTGCGCGGTGGCGAGAGCAGAAGACGAACGCATCTGCACTTGTGCATCAAGCATGACTTTGAATGTTTCGCAGACATCCGCAGGACGCTTGAGATGCGGTATGGCTGCCTCTGCATTACCAACCGCGCGCTGCGTATTGTTTTCGGCAAGCCGCAGGCGTGCCGCGTATGCGAGGTCTTGCCCTGCCAATTCCTTGTTGGTCTTTTTGCCTGCAGTCTGCTCGTAGGCCTGAGCGGCATCTGCAAAGCGCCCCAAGGCCTCGGCAGTGACTGCGGTCATTTCCAGTGCCCGCAGTTGATATTCAGAATTAGGATAAGCGGCCACAAACTTGTTCAACGTCGCGAGCGCCTCTTCGGGAAGCTTGCCTTTGAATTGATTGTTTGCCGCGTTAATGAGTGCCTTTCCGGCGTCGCCGTCGGTCGGGAATTCTTTTTGGTAACTGAGAAACTGTTGTGCAGCATCGGAATGGCGTCCGGATTTCTCAGTCTGCAGAGCCTGTTGAAAGAGTGCAACCCGCAAAAGCTTTGCAAGATGGGTCGCAACTGTCGCAGTGGTGATGCCGGAAATCTTGAGGAATGCGCGCGAATCCGTCGCAGCCTTGGCCCAGTTGTTTTGGTCGAATGAGCGTTTGATAAGCAGCCGCAATCCTTCGCTGACGTGTGCACTTTGTGGAGCCTCACGTGCGAGCGATGTCCAGCGCTGATGCGCCGGCACGACCTGACCTGCGTTCAGATGAATGAGCGCGGCGCGATGCAAAAGTCCAACACGCTCGGTGTCTTTGGGAAAGAGTCCGGCATGAAAGTCGATCAGCTTGACTAGGCGAGCCTCGAGTTGCGGAATCTGACTATTTTTGACTGCTGAGAGTGGTCCTCTGCGCTGAATCAAAATGTCACTCTCGGCGATGGCATTTTCGAGGGCGACCTTTGTTTCGGGACGGCGCAAGCTGAATTTTTTATCGATCCATGCTGCAGTTGCGTAGCCCTGAATGGCTTTTTCGTGGTCTTCCAAACTCGTGTGCAGCTGTGACCGGTTGAAAAGCGGAAGATAAGCTGCGGCACTTTCGCCGAGGTGCTGCAGGTTCAAGTCGTAAATCGTCAGTGCCTGCTGAGCGGTCGTCCTGTTTTTGGTTTTTTGGAATTCAGCGTGCAGACGCAGGCTCCAAACCTGTGTTTCATCGACCACGAGTTTTTTTGCCGAGTCACGGTCTTGCGCTTTTGCCTGAGTCTTCCACCATTCGGATTGCGGCGAAAGCAGCTCTGAGAGTTGCTGCAGACTCTCTACGAGCATCAGGCGGTTTTGGTCTTTCTCATGCAAACCGGCAAGACGGACAAGAAACTGCGGATTCTTTGCGTTGAGTGGAAACTCGCGCAGAAGGCGGTTGTAGATTTCGATGGCCTCACGTTGCCGGCCTGCATCCGCATGCAGCCATGCAAGTCGCTCGAGCAGAGAGGTGTAAAGAGAGGTTTCGTTCATCGACTTGAAATATTTTTGCGCTTCTTCGATGTCGCCCAACTCGGCGTAGACTAAAACCATGTCACGCAGGGAGTCTTTGCGCAGTAGGGAGAGTTTTTTCTCAGAGCCGGATTCCTCGATATATTTTACGAGAAGTTTGAAGGCGACAAGCGATTTTTGCAGATTCTTTGTTGTTTCTTCCTCGTTGCCGCGGATGTTGAAGAAGGTCCAGCCGAGTTTGTAGACTGCATAGGGATACGCACGGTGATTTCTGTCGGAGATGGCTTTTTGATAAAAGCCCAGAGCATCACTGAATTTATTCCTGCTGAACCAATATTCACCCATGGCCAGTTGTGCATCTGGGATAAATTTTGATTTCGGGAAACGTTCAATCAGCCTTTGAAAGTAAAGCGCCGCGCTCTCACTCTTCATCTCCGTAAGGAGGAATCCCAGCTGATAAAGAGCGTCCGGAGTGCGCGGATGATTGGGATACTGGTTGACCAGGTTTCTGAGAATTTGGGTTGCCGCTTGAATTGCCTGTAAAGACTGAGTCTGTGAGAATTTGGGTTCTGCTCCGCTGCGGTGATTGCGCTCCCATTTTGCGTGGGCAGCTTCATATTGATTCATTTCTCGGATGAGAAAGTCGCTGTGCCGTTCCGAGTGCAATTCTGCGAGGCGCAGCATCAGGTCGACCCGTTGATTTGCATTCGCTGGTTGCCGGAGGATTTTTTCGATGCTTTGGATGGTTGCCGTGCGCAGGCGGTCGATTTCTTCGCTGCGGCTTGCGTCTTTAGATTCGGACGAAGATTTTTGGTTCACGAAAGTTGAGAATTCAAAAAGCCCCGGAGCCTCGAAGCGGCCCTCCGCCACTCCTCCGGCCGTACGCAGAGAACGGGAAAGTTGACTGGTCTGTTGTTTGAGGCTTTCGAGTGCGGACAGTCCGTTGCTCTGGACGGTGTTTGTTTTGGATTGCAGGGTGCGGACGGTGGCCTGTCCCTGCCACCCGTTCAGTGTGGCAGTTGGATCTGCACTCGGAGACAGAGTTGCCCGGTTTTCGAGTGTCGCCTGAACCTTCTGTGAGTTTGCCTTGGCATAAGCGCTTTCCTCTAACATCGCGCCCAGAACCATCAGCACTCCCGCGCACTGCTGAAGCCTTTTATTTTTCAACATTTTTTCCATCCTCTCCTTCTTGTTGTTGACACTGGGACTTCTTGCTGAAGATGAAACTGTCCAATTCGTCTTTCCAGAACTCCTTTTTTTCGTTGTTCCAGACCTGCGCCGACTGCTGGACCGCCTCAAGGAATTCTTCCTCGCTTCCAAGGAATTCCTGTCCTGCCGAAGAACGGTCACGGTTCATCAATTTGTCTTTTTCTGCAGTCATGATTTCCAGCTGAATCAGACGAAGCTGCGACACGGAACGTTCGTAGTCGGATTGCATTGCGGCGATTAGGGCAAGGGTCATCGTGCCGATGTGTTTTTGTTCAGCTTCTTCTCTTTGCAGAAGAGATTGAACGACCGTTTTTTTGCTGCGCATCGGCCAGTTCCCGCGCGTGATCTCCAAACGTGCGCTGCGGATTTTTTCGAGCTGGGCGAGCCGGCGGATGATGTTGGTTTTCTTGCTCAGTGACTGGAGCCCGCGCGGACCAAGTGAATTGTTCGCCGCACTGACCCCGTGAACAAGATTTTCGGCTACAGCGAAGGCTTTCTGTATAAGTGCATTGTGCTGTTCGGCACTGGCGGCAGAAGCAAGGTTCCATTTCCTCAGCAGCGCTGCGTCTTCCTTCGTGTGAAGGACGAAGGCTTGTATGTTGCGGCGCGCTGCCCTGAAATCACAGAGCCAATAGTTGACTGCAGCGCTGAGAAAGAACTGATCGGGTTGGAATCGGTCGCTGAAAAATGGACTCGTTGCACCATACTCGGCGCCGAGTGCGCGATTGGGATGCCCTGCCATGAAAAAGGCCCAGCCCTGTTCGCTCAGGCTCTCGTAGAAAAGCGGACTTTGTGCGTCGATACTGCGATAAAGCGACAGTGCCTCTTTGAATTCTTTGTTTTCAAACATCAGCCGCGCAAGGTTCAATGCGGCAATTTCTTTCAGGTTGACCAACGCCTCTCTTTTAAGTCCCGATGTTTTTTCGGCTTCGGTCAATTCGAGGGTCATAACGATTTCGAGCGAGTTCTTTGCCTTGGCAGCGTTGCCCGATGCTGCCGAAAGCAGACCTTCCTGAAGTTTGGCGTGTCTGAACAGCGCAGATGACGGTTCTGTTTTTCCAAAAAGGTTGAGAGCAACGGCGCTGTCGCCCCTGTTTGCTGCGGACAGGGCAACGAAATAAAGCCAATGTGGGTCCTGAGGGGTATGACCTGTTGTTGAAATTGCCCACGCTACGTCGGCCAGTGCGTTATAGTTCGTGCTGTCAGAAATTTTCAGATGATTTTGAAATTCATTCCAGACCAGTGATGTGGCCTGACTTGTCAGCTTCAAAGGCGAAGTTTCAGCAGCCTGTTTGATCAATTCCACAGCAGCCATGCGGCTGTTTTCATCGCTGATGAGCACTATTGCCTGTGACATCATCATCCGCGACTGATTTTCTTTGTTATGCAATTGAGTATCAATGTCTTTTTGTAATTGTTCGACGAAGGCGAGCTTTTTGACCAGCGGTTCTTTCCGCTGGAGCCAGGCCCGGTCAAGAAGCGGCAACGGTTTGATGACCTTCTTGCCGCCGACAGTCTGCTGAGCCAAGGGTTTCGGGTTTGCAGTTGCAGTCTGTGACAAAGCTCCACAGGCTGCGATGGTCATCATGGCGCAAAGAATTCCTTGAGTGGCCCTTCTCATGATCACTCCCCCGAGTTGAGAAAGGCGCTTAGACCCACCTGTGCAACCCAGTTGTGTCGCCAGTTCGAGATGGATTTTTCGCCATTTTTAACCAGTTCGTTGAGATAAATGTCGGTGGCATCGACGCGCAGACTGAATGACTTGGAAAAGTAAAATCGTTGGCCGATGGCTGGAGTGAATGCCCACTTGCGTCCTTGGGTCGTGTCGACCTGAGCCGCACCGGCACTGAACGTAAGGTCTGAGTATAGGATGGCCCAGTCGAAAAGGTTTATTTTTCCGTAAATTGGCGCGGTCACAAGCTGAAGCTGATGAAGTTTGCTGATTCTTATGTAACTCGGTTCAATCGAGCGGCACTCGAGCTCAACACAGACCTCTTGGGTCCGCAGAGCGACGAGATCGGGTGAGTCCTCTGATTTGAATTTGGCGAAATTGTATTCGACGCCAATTTTTTCGCTGATGAACAGTCCGGCGCGTGCGCCAAAAGTGTTTGTCTTTGAATAACTCTCGTTCAGGATTGAGCCTGCACTGACTCCCACTTCAGCCCGCAGGCGTTTGGTAAAAAAGCGATTTTGCAGGACGCTTGGTGCACTTTCGGGAACGTTGGTCGTCGTCATCGCCAGCAATCGCGTCTGTTTCGGACCCGACCCCAGACATACGGGAAATGGGCTCGCGCAAGCGAGCAAAGCGATTGTCTTCCACATGGTCGTTACCTCTAGTTTGACCTATGTGGATCATCGACAGTTCGTTGACTAACTTAATACTGACAGTGAAATTTTTTTCCGGTGCCCTTATTTGGCCAGTGCTGCCGCGCCTATCACTGTCTTCAGGTCATCATCGGTGAAGCGCAGACCGGCACCGAAGAAGGCGATGGGTTTGGGTGTGCGACCGATGTTGTCGGCACCACCGGTGACGTAGATATTCGGGGTTACGAAAATATTTGCGTACCCTTTGACGCGAGCGAATCCTTTGGACTTGTAGTCGGCCTGAGTCTGGTCTTCACCGAATTGGAAGACTTCGACAGATGTGCTGAACCTGTCAGAGAAGAGATAAAGATCTCCGGCAACACCCGCATAACTCTCGAAAAGTCCAAAGCGCACGCCGACCTTGTCGAATCGCTTCGCGAATTGTGCATTGTACTTGATGCGTGGGCGCTCTTCGCTGGTCGTGACTTCCTGACGGACAATGTCCGCGCCGGAGGCATCCTTCGATGCGAAGGTCCGCTCTTCGGTGATTTTGCGGCTTTGTGGAGAGTCGGAGACACCGAGCAGGTAATAGCGGTCGGGTCTGGTGGCCAAACGCAGGTTGAAATGGTTTCCGGCGTTTGCGACGTAACGTGTTTCGCTGTTGCGCAATTCGCCTTTGTAGTCGACCTCAATCTTCAGTTTTGCAGCAGGTTTGAGAAGCTCTTGAACGCTTTTCAATGTGTTTTTAAGTTCATTTGCAGCATCGTCTTTGGCGACCAGCTGACCGAGCGTTCCTTCACCCTTTTCAACTTTGTCGACAATCAACTGTACTTTGCTCGTTGCCTGCCGGACGCTCTGCATTGAGTCGTCGAGGGCGGCGACAATGTTTTCGATGCGGGTTTTGTTTTCGCCTGACATGACTTTGCGCAGCTCGGCGCTGAAGACTTTCATGTCTTTGGTGGCATCAGAGACTGCCAGCATGATGTCGTCGATGCGCCCGTCATGCTTGGCCAGTAGTGCATTCACCCGCGAAACGGATTCGCGCAGCGTGTCGAGTGTTGCTGCGATATTTTCCTTTTGGCCGGCCACGATATCGCGCGCTTCGGCGGTTATTTTCTCAACGTTCGAAACGATGCTCTGCAATGTTGATTGGCCGTCGCCACCGCCAAAAACCTTGGCGAGTGTACGGCTCACGGTCTGCAAATCCTGCGCGATGCTTCCCAAGGAACTCATTAGAGTTCCCATGTCGTTGAATTCCTTCATCTGCGGAATTTGCGTGCCGGATTCCATGTCTTCTTTGTTGTCTTCGTTGCGCACGATCTCGAGGTATACGTCGCCGAGAATGCCGCGAGAACGAAGTTCAATGTATGAGCCCTTGGGGATTCTCACCGACCCATTGACGCGGAAGTTGACCTTGGCACCGCGCGGGAGAATGTCGATCGACTCAACTTCTCCCACCTGAACGCCGCTCGTGCGCACTTGTGTGCGCGCACCTACTCCACCAACGTTTTGCAATACTGTGTGAAAACGTTGAGCGCGCGCGGCAAAGGGGTTGCCTTCGAGTGTGACGACGATCCCGCCGAGTGCGGCAAAAGCCACTACGGTAAACAGGCCGACTTTCAGCTCAGTTGTCACTGTTCTTTCGAACATGCGCTTCTTTCATTGCCCAAGGGCAATACAACAGGTTCAGTTCATCTTATCATCGGCGGATTAAATAACATCTTTATTTCTGCTGGGTAAGATTTACAGCAACAATGGCAGCGCTGCAAAATTTTTTCAGGCGATCGGCTGGCCTAGCGGGCCCTTCAGCGAACCGGCGAGAAATTGTTGAATGACAGGATCGCTGCTGTGGCGAAAATCGTCCGGAGTTCCGGACAAATACATTTTACCCTCATGAAGAAAAAAGATTCTGTCCGCAAGCCGCAGGACGGACTGAATGTCGTGGCTGATGACCACACTCGAGAGTCCTTCAATCTTCTTTTGCATCTCAAGAATGAGTGTATCGATGAGTTCAGATACCAGCGGGTCCATGCCGGTTGTGGGTTCATCGTAAAGTAACAGTGCCGGGTTCAGCGCAAGGGCTCGGGCCAAGCCGACCCTCTTGCGTTCGCCGATACTCAGGTCGGGCACTTGAGTTCTGCCATAGTCCGGCAAGCCGACCAGTTCGAGCAGTTCGTTGACCCGATCAGTCAGCTGCTTGGGCGACAAATGTTGAAATTCTCGCAGTGGAAAGGCGACATTTTCGCCAACAGTCATGCTGTCGAACAAAGCGCCGTCCTGAAACAGCAGGCCCATTTTCTTGCGCGCGGCAATCCATTCGGTTTCTGCTGCGTGAGTGAGGATTTTTCCATCCACTGAAATTTCGCCTGAATCGGGATGCAGGACACCAATCATATGCTTGATTGTAACGGATTTTCCTTCGCCCGAGCGGCCGATAATGAAACTGATTTCACCTCGCTTGAGCTCGAATGTCAGGCCGCGCAAGACGTGTTGGTTGCCGAAGGTTTTGCGGACGTTCGAAAAGCTCACGATGGGTGATGCTTGCGCAGAACGCGATTTGCCAGCAACAGCAGATTTTTCTTGCAGGCTGCTCATTGGTCAGCCCCGCATTTGCACGAGCGAAATAAAGAAGTCGACGATGAGGATCGTCAGCAGACTGGAAACAA
>JBEDKY010000058.1:0-8795 GCA_041171905.1 Pseudomonadota bacterium | reverse complement strand
ATCAAATCTGCGGCTGCCTTCAAGACTTGTTCTGCCGAGATCAACGCTGCCGGAACGGATGATGTAACGGGCGTTGTGGCGCAGAACGTCCAGTGCCGACTCGTCTTTGAACAACACCATTCCCTGTGACATGGGCACGTAAAAGAGTTTGTGCCCGTCGAGGATAACGGAGTCTGCCAATTCAATGCCTTTGAGCAGCTTCTTTCCCTGCTCGCAAATCAGCAGCGGTCCGCCCCAGGCAGCGTCGACGTGAAACCATGCCCCGGTTTTTTGCGCGATTGAGGCAAGCAGAGAGAGTTCGTCTGCACTGCCCGTTTCTGTGCTGCCTGCAACGCCAATAATAGCGAGCGGAAGGATGCCTTGTGCCTGATGTTGTGCAAGTGTTTGCTCGAGCGCTGCTGTGTCAATGCGATTTGTAAAGGGAACAACTGGAATCTCATGCACCGATTGAGTTCCCAGCCCCAGCACGGAGGCTGCCTTGCGTATTGAGTAGTGCACACGCCGGCTTGCATAAATACCAACTTTCTTTTTGCCCATGCGCTCAAGCGCTTCAAAGATACCCCAGTCGCGGCAGCGCGGGATCTTCTTGTTCCGCGCTACTGCCAGTGCAGTGAGATTTCCCATCGTGCCGCCGCTGGTCACGTTTCCAAAACAGAGGTCGGGCTTGTGCATACGGGCTTTGTAGTAGTCGGAGTTTTTTCCGTAAACCAGCCGGTGAATCCACGCGAGCAGCTGTCCTTCGACAAAGCTGCCGGCAAGTGCGGTTTCGATTTTGACGACGTTTTGATTAAGAGCTGCAATGAGCAGTTCTAGCCCGATGTGAAAGTAGGGTGTCACGCCGGTCATGTGCCCGATGAAATGAGGGTCTGCAACGTGAACCGAATGTTTGACGACCCGCTCGATGGCCTGATCGAGAGCTTTTTCGACACCGAGACCATCCACCGGAATTTCAACCTCACGGAACAATGACTCGAGGTCTGGCAGACTGAGGTCGCTGTGCAATTTGTTCACATTGTTGGGCGAGAGAAAGTCGATGGCGGCATTGAGGTTTCGCTCCACCAGCTGTCGGAGTTTCTGCTCCTCTTCGGGTTGGAAAAACAGCGCACGCGTGGCATTCTGAGTCGTCATCTGGATTCCCGAATGATGAGCAGGTCCTGTCGGCGGTGTTCCTTGGCGAAAATCACCGGCGGCCTGATTTATACTAGCTGGTTTTAATTTGCCAACGTGGCGCGCGGGGCGGACTCTGACAATGAACAATTTGCAGCAATATAGCGATATGGCTGATTCATGGTGGGATGACTCCGGTCCGTTTCAAGACCTTGTGCACATGATTCCAGCACGATTTGAGTTTTTTGACCGCACTTTGTGCGATTGGAATGGCAAACGGGTTCTCGATTTGGGCTGCGGCGGAGGCTTCGTTTCTGAGTTTTTGGCGGCTCGTGGAGCAACCGTTGTTGGAGTTGATCCCTCAGCTCCGTTGCTCAATGTGGCGCGCGGCCATTCATCCGGAAGAGGACTGAATATCGATTACAAAGTCGGAACCGGAGAAGCCATTCCCGCGGCCGACGGCGCTTTTGATGTCGTTGTTTGTGTTGATGTGTTGGAGCATGTTGCGGATCTTTCCAAAGTGCTTCAAGAGGTCCGTCGCGTTCTCAAGCCGCAGGGATTATTCTTCTATGACACAATCAACCGCACGACCTTTTCATTTCTTTGGATGATTGTTGCGCTTGAATGGATTTCCGGCCGCATTCCGCGTGGAACCCACGATTGGCGCAAGTTTATTCGACCGCACGAGTTGCTCGATCTATTGAATAAAAATGGCTTTAAACCGACCGAACAGGCGGGTTTGAATATTTCATCACTGACGATGGAAAAATTCAGAATAAAACCGAAGTTTAAAATCACCCGTCGGATGTCGGGGGTTTATGTTGGTGCCGCGGTACGAGATTAATTTCGGAATTTTTTGATTTATGAGAACGTTGAAAATTACTATCATCGCAGTCTGTTTTTACAGCGTGTTGCTTGGGTGTGCGACTATTGGCGGCTCCCGAAGGCACACCGCATTCGATTCCCAGCCGCGCGGTTTGAATTTGATCGTCAATGGCGAGGTTGCAGGCAAGACTCCTGTCACCTTTGCGGCGGAACGAAGCAGCACACTTGAGCTCAAGTATAGGTCAGGCGATTTTTCATCTGTCAGCTCGGTCGATTGTAAATTCCGTTACGGCACAGTTCTTTTGGGGAATCTGGGGTTGGCTGCATTTGCTCTGGCGAATCCGCAGTTCGCCGGCTTGCTCCTGGTAGGCGCCATTGGAACGGATTATTTCACGGGAAATGCGTTTGAGTGCCCGTTTCTAGTGAGTGAGAGCGTGAATCCACCCGAGGCAGTGTCAACAGAGATTGATGAGAAGTGTGCGCCCGTTTTGGTGATTCCGCCATATGCGGGCAAGGGTGACGTGAGCCTTTCGTACGCTTTGATGGATGAAGCAAAAGAGTTTGTGCGCAGATTCGACAGTGATTGTGCAATTTTTGTCAGTCCTGCGGATATGGTCGCTGCAATGCGACGTTCGTCCATGGAAGGAAAGTTATTTTCGGAGCTCATCGGCAAGCACCGCGAGCGACAGCTCGTACAAATCTTGCGCGATACGCAGGCAACCCGCGGTGTCGACGTCGTTCTGGCTGAGCCGGCCGGCGGGCAGGTCGAGGTAGAATTCAGGCTGTGGGATCTTTATTCAAAGAAACAGGTTTCGTCGTTCAAGAAGAAGTTTTCTCGTGAAAGTTTTGCAAGCCTGCAGAGCAACTTGTGGGTGCAGACTCTCGGCCGTTCGTTGCGGCTGCTGCCCAACAGTTTTGCCTTATCTGCTTCGACTCCCTCGCCGCAGTACAAAACATCAATTCCATACAACGATACGCCTATCAAAAATGGTGGTTTTGCGGGTTTATTAAGCTTGACGTCAGTTCTGCATCCTGACCAATACGAGACTTGGGACGTTGATTTTGAGTTTGGCCCGTCGTTGTATTTTGACTCAATTTACAATCGGGTCTCTATCGACGGAAATACCTCCGAAGGGCGTGCGTTTATTTCCGAATATCCAGATGCGGCAGAACCACGCGATTTCAGAGCATTTGCGCTTTCCATTCCTGTGGACGGAGTTGTGTCATTTGTCACCCCGGCAGGGGCGGTGCGCGGTTTTTTTGGTCTTGGAACCGGTTTCTACAAGTCGACGTCGCAGGATTCTGAAACCCGCAGGCTGAAGAATTTTCCACTGATTCACGTCGGCGCTGATTGGGTCGACTACGTTGCACAAAACGTTTTTCTGCAACTTGGTGTTCACGGCTTCGGCAGTCTCAACAAAATCACACTGGATAGAAGCAAGTATTTTGATTTCACGTCATGGAATTCCGTCTCAGTTGGTGTCGGCTACTATTTTCCGGCTACACAGGGATACCTTGAATCCCTCTTGGCCAAGAAAGACTGATGAGCGCTCACCCCTTCATATTAATTGATACCCATGCCCACGCTGACGCGTTCTCAGCTCTGCAATGGCGAGAGATCAGCGAGCGTGCACGGCAGCGCGGAGTGCGAGCCTGCCTCAGTGCCGGTGTCTGGTGGGATTCATTTGAAAAGCTACTCTCGGATTTTGCGTCCGATGTGATTGCGCGTTGTGACGCGCGCGATTTATTTCAACAGGCGTTGTTGCACTCCCAAGGATTCGCAATTCTTCCTGCGTTGGGTTTGCATCCGATGGAAATCGCTCGGCGTTGGCGTGCTGCCGACGGTACCTTTGACGAGGCGCAGGCGGCAGTCGACGCGCAGCAAATGCGTCGTGTGGCCGAACGCTGCAGGCAATGGCTCTGGGCGATTGGAGAGACCGGTTTCGACGCCAATAAAAGCATGCTCGAGGGCTGGCTGAGTAAGCAGGAATTACTGCGCGCACAGCAGTTTGCCTTTTTGGAATGTTCGCAGATGTCGGCTGAATTCCGATTGCCGCTGATCATTCACAGCAGATCCGCTTGGCAGCAGACTCGCACTTCGCTTGAGTCTGCACTTGTAGCGGGTGTGCCGAAATTCATGATTCATTGCTATGGAGGGCCTGCGGAGGATGTTCATTGGTTGGCAAAGCATCGCGGGTTTGCAAGTTTCGGTGGTGTGCTGACCTGGCCCGATGCGCGCAAAGTCAGGCAGGCGTTCATCAATTGTCCTGAGGCAGCAATCCTCTTTGAAACCGATTCGCCGGACCTTTCCCCACTGCTCGCCGACGGCACCCGTCCAGCAATGAACGAACCCGCATTCCTGACAGACGTCATCTCCACGGCTGCGGAAATCAGAGGAGTTTCAGCTGACGAACTTTCGGAACTGAACTGGGACAACTTCTGCGAGTTTCTTTTCTAGAAAGCTCCTTATTTTAAAGTCTTATAAGTCGTCATAGAAATCACTTCAACACTTTGGGTCGCTTGAACTTGAAGTCTCGGGTTTGCTGTGTTTGACCTTGGCGTCCTCGCCTCATGGAGTGTTGTTTTTCATGCCTCGAGTTAGGTTGTCCCTCATAAAAGCGATTGTTCTCATAGCTCTGTTGAATGGCTGTGGACGTTTGGAGTCAGCAAAACCATCTACGATTTTTGGCCGTTCAGACTTTCGTTTCGTCGAGCGTCCTCTCCCGAGTGTTTTTGGGCTTCAACCGAATCCAGTCGATGCTGCTTCAGATATCCAGGTGCCAGATCTATTTAAGAACCCACGTCCGAGATGCACAGCCTTTTTTGTCAGCAGTCAGCACTTTATGACGGCGTCTCATTGCAAAATATTTCTTCAACAGGCCCGATTAAATTACCAGAGTACTGACGAAGACTGGCTCTCGCTCGTTGTCGCTGATGAGTCCTCGCAGCTGTCCTTCCTTGGAGAGACAACTGCCTCCGAAATCGTATCTCTCACAACAGCTGAGATACTTTGGAACGATTCAAGTCTCGATGCCATGATCGTTCGCTGGGCTCATTCTTCCACGAAAGAATTTATTCCGCCGTGCGCGGAAAATTTTTCAAATCGAGAGCTCAAAAGTGTCATCCTTTGGGGTTTTCCCAATGGCCTGCCCCTCAGCGAAAGTGCAGGCCAAATCGTGCGACAGCTCAAGCACTCAAACACCACTTTCTTACTTCATGATTTAGACTCACTGCCCGGTGAATCGGGCGGGCCACTGATTCAGCGAGGCGAGAACTCTGAATCTTGTGTCACTGCATTGCACGTTCGCGGTGCTGGGCAAAACATTTTTAACCCAGGGCCACTCGCGAACAGCGAACAAAAATCCGCGGAGCAATTCGCAAAAGATGCATGTCAGCGTGAGGAAGAGAGTCGGCGGAGCCAATGTGAAGAAACTTTTGCTTTCAATAAAGCAATTCCAATGGATGCAATCGCTCAAAAAATGAAGAGCGATGCACCTGATCTATGGCAAGAGATTTTTCAACGTTCTGCGCGCTGACAATCCAAGACAATCGTCAAGACTTCAAGAACTGCTGATTGTTCCGAAAAAAATGCCACTGCGGGTGCATGAACTGCCCGCAGCCGATCTGGTGTATCACCCGGATTCTGCGGTAGAAGCAGCCCACGCATTTCACGCAAAACGAGATTTTTGGAATTCATGACGCCGGTCCCGCAGAAGAAAGCCAGCTCAGCCAACTGACGCTGCGACAACTTGTCATTGCGACGTAACGACTCTGTCGCCTCGACAAGCATCATTAAATATGGGGCCATGAGTTCCGGAATATCCGAGGTGTTCACCCCCGGATACTTAAAACTCGCAACCTCGTTGACAACTCTCTCGAGAATCGCAGATGCAGCTTTGAAACGTGCAATTTGCATATATTGAGCTGTTTGGTTTTGAGCATGTGCAGCGCTGTGAACAACAAGCGAAAGCACGGCGAAACTCAAGACAGACAAACGGCAGAAAAGCTGAACCATGGAAAACCTCACATTACGGACAAACGACAGCCTTTGTTGCACTCAGCGCTGCGGTCATGTCATCGAGCAATGCTCCGTTGACGAATCCCAATGGTGGCAAATTCGCTGGGAAGGTCGTAGCACCCAAGGCAACGTTGGACTCGTTGTATTGATTGCACCCTTCAGCCTTGAATGATTGCGCCCGTACAGGGTCGTTGTTGTTGAGTGCGAGAAGTGCCTCACGAAATTTCAGACCTGCGTGCTTCTGAGAGCGCTGAAACCACTTCAAACCTTCAATGGCAAGAGTGTCATTTTCCCGCTCACCCATGCCACGGAACGAGTCGTCTGGAGTGTAGTAAGGTGTGCAATACATTATTTGGTCATACAAATATTGAACAGACGTCCCGCTCGGACAGTACCGGTAGTTGTCGCCAGCAATGCAAACATAATACTGGCCAGAGTCGTCAACCAGCGTCCAGCTTCCACCTTGGTCACAGGGAGGAAATCCAACAGGCATACCTGATTGCGAACCACGTGCAGCTTGCGGATCAAACTGTGGAAATGAAGGTGAAGCACCTTGCAAATAATTCAAGGCTGAGGAAGTAAAAAAATCAAAATACTGGCTCGATGCGATTGCCATCTCAAGTGTCGAACGCTCATCAGCGAAGCTCACTTTAGGCGCACTTAAGGCAACGCAGGCACAAACGGCCGCAAGAATATTTGCAACAAATTTCATTTTTACTTTTTTCCTTATGGGCACTGCAGACCAGCTGGACCGCGGCTAACGTCAATCACAGCGCGAGCGTCTTGGTAAAAGATTGGTCCAAGACGATGCACTGGGAACAGGGTTGTTGAATCTGCAAATTCAAGTGCAGTCCAAGCTGTCACGATTTGGTTGAGCTGAGTGCACAACGCAGTGTGACGCACGGTGAAGACCGGGAAGTTGAAAAGAACAAACTTCAGGCTTGGCATCGACGCTTCCACTCGGCTCGTCACAGTTTGCAATGTGCGCATGGCAACAACGAGGTCGGTCCAGGCTTCGGGCTCACCGTACCAGGGCGATGGGTTGCTCGGGTTTCCGCCAACATCATCGGTCGGGATTGGCATACCGGTATCGGCAGCAACTTTGTTCAGGTGGTTTTGCACGAACTGAACGTTTTGGACGTGTCCTGCAAACACACTCTCAGCGTTAAGAAGGTCCGCCTCGGTGACAGCAAATCCAGTGGCAGAAACAGACAAAGTGGAAACGAGCGCAGCTCTGAAAAACACGGCAACCTCACTTTATTTAAACCGGCTCAGACAGCCTGAGTCCGGAAGGGGCCGGTGCTATAGCATAGGACGTCTACTGTGCAAGTGGGATAAGCCTTTTTGTAGAATCTTTTAAAATGGTAAGATTTTTATCGGAAAAAAAGCAACAAAATAGCTGCAATCAAACGTTCTGTGTGACGCGTCAAGTGGAATTCCTCTTCACCTACCACTGTCTAGATAAGCAGCCGCCTCCGCAGCGTGCCGGCAACTCTTCCTCCTGATCGCAATCGACTTTCGTCAGCATGTGCAAAGAATGGAAATCTATTGGCGTTCGCGGGAGGAAGGAAATGGGGGCTGACTGTAAAAATATTGCCTCATTTACTTGGGCTGCACTGGCACCGGACAAGTCAAACCCTGTCCGGAAATGTATGTGGCCGCATCTTTGTTCTTGAAGAGTTTCATAAGCGGATTTTTCAGCAGGCCGACAGAGTCGCGCGCATGCCTGCGCAACTGATCGAGTGCCGGAGGTTCTTTGATCAAAGAACCGAACGGACGCTCCTGATTCCATGCAGCCTCGCCGGCTGTGAATGGATGGAGTCCGCGCGACCAGGCCGTTGCAAGATCAAGTCCCAGTTCGAAAGTCTTGTCACGGATATTTTTGAAAATCAGCGTTGGTGCGCGGGTTGTTTCGGCTGCGGCTGCGACATGTTTGAAGAGCCCGCAGTCAACACGATTTTCCTTCATCAGTACATCAGCCACCGTATGAAGATTGTCTGAGAGAAATAAATTGAATGCATCGTATACGGGTCTGAACTCTTTTTTCATGTAGCCGATGCGTCCTTGCAGGGAAGTGTAGGGTGTGTCCCGCCAAAGAATGTCGGCATGCGGCAGTGCAGACAAAGCGATTCCCATGATGCTAGTCAAATACTGGGCGGTCGAGCCCATGGCGAATTCGAGTGCACTCCAACGTTTGTTGAGAGCTTCGTGACCCAATTCACAAAGTTGTTGCCCGATGGTGGGCACGACGAGTGCGGGATTGGCGAACGACTTCAGACACACGCGTTGGCTTGTCACCAGACCCTTTGTCATCAAATCAGCGAGAGCATCGTTGAGTCTTCGGTTGAGTTCGGTCTGCGGATACATTTTTTGAGTTGGATCGCAGCGGGCGGCGTCACGCTGCTTCGTCATTGCCAGGTAAACTTCTGCGTAGACTGAAAGTCCGCTGCTTTTGTAGCCGGACTCCTTCAGCAGATTTGATATTTCCTGTTGCACCCGTGGCGCGTCCCAAAGGATTTTTTGTCCGGCGGGCGGCTGGCAGAAACTTATCATCTTTTGGGTCTGTGCCGTTGCCTGTTGCTCCGTAGAATTGAAATCGCGTTGTTTGCAACCGATCGCTGAAGTTGCGACCATGACTGGAATTAGGAAATGACGGGCGCGCGTTTTCATAGACACCTCCGACAGCGGCAACACGAACGGTACCTTTTTTCCGGGACGCGGGCTTTGTCTGAATTTTGACTTCAGGCGATGCTCAGCTCCCAGCCTCCGTCACGCAGGACCCGAACTTCGCCCTCGGTGCTCAAGTCCAGAATTGTCGAGACATGCAGGGGCAAAGGTTCCTCAC
>JBEDKY010000057.1:0-2537 GCA_041171905.1 Pseudomonadota bacterium | reverse complement strand
TTGGAATGCTTTTGATTGATCGCAAGGCCGTTCACATCGGTATACCGGGACTCACCAAATGAAACATTGTGAAAATTCTTTTCAGGCGGACAGGGCGCGCAAGCGCGAAAGCGGATTCACGCTGATTGAAATCGTGATTTCGGTTGGCATCATTGCCTCACTCTCTTTGTACGCCGTCACAGCAATGTCGAATCAGATTGAGACAAGAAATCGCCTTCAGCAGGCCAACGAGGCAATTCATTCGGCGCATGCCGCCATGATGCGCATCACCGACGATTTGCGGCACGCCTATTTTGCAACAGGCAACGATGAACAGGCGGCGCGTTCGAGCAGCGACCTGATTGGTCGGCCGATGTTCGTGCTCAACAATACGCCGCGATTATTATTTATGAGCCAAGCTCATCAGTCGCTGATAGCAAATCGTCCTGAATCAAATATCGCGTATGTGCAGTATCTGGTTTGTCCGGATAGCTCGGCCCCGTCTGATGTTTGCCGTTCGCAGGGGGACTCACTGTCGCAGTTGAAGCAGTTGGTCAGGATCGTTGATCCAACGGTGAAAAAGATTTCAGATGATGCTGTTTTGGATGGTGTTTCACAGGTTCTCGTCAATGACCTCAAAGAACTGAAGTTCAGTGCATGGAACGGGCAGGACTTTATACAGGACTGGAATACCGAGCGCAGCGATTTTGGGCGAAGAATGCCTAAATTGATGAAAGTCGAACTGACAGTTTTTACGCCCGAAGACCCACTCGCCAAGCAGCTGCGCGAAGAAAGCAATAGTTCGCAGTTGCCGGAGCGGGCAACACTCACACTCAGCACGGTTGTTTATCTGATGTACACGGCCGGACAAGCCGATCTGAAAGAACCGAAAACTGAAATGAGCTGGGTGCAATGATGATTGTTCAAAAAAAGCTCAACCTGCTGCGCCGCTCATTGGCTTTCTTGAAAGGCCGATTGCAAAGACCTTCTGCGACGGCAGCGGAAGCTCCGGTTGCTCGGAACTCGCAGCGCGGCATGGCCCTTATTTTTGTGCTCTCGCTTGTCGGCGTCATCATCGCCGTCATGGGTGAGGTGTTTTTTCAGGCACAAATTACAGTGCGCAGTTCAGTCGGTGAACAGGACAGAATGCGCGCCGAAAGTGCCGCACTCACCGGCGCGCAGTTTGCGCTTTTTTTGATCTCTCTTGAAAGTCAGGTCAACGATGTTGGTGAAAACAAAAATTTGCCGGCACCGGTGGCTGCACAACTTTCGGCGGTTCCGGCGCTGGTAAAAAGTCAGTTGGGCGGAAAGAATCTGTCGGAACTTCTCAACGGCTTTCCGATTGGTGCGCAAGGACTCGATGAAATCAAGGATCTCTCGAAGATCAACATCAGCGCGAGTCTCGATGATGATCTTCTTGATGCACTTCGCAACATTCAGGGATATTTTGTCATCGATGTCAGCAATGAAAGTGCAAAGTTCAATGTGAATTTGTTCAGTTTCCAGCCGGCCATGGATGTTGCTTTTGAATCGCTGGTACGGATTTTTTCGACTCCCCGCGAGGCGCGTTGGCTTGAAGAAAAGGGGTTTCCCCCGCGCCGGCTTGCCGCGAACGTGAAAGACTTCATCGACAGGGATAAAATTGATTCCGCTGATGCCGGTGATGAAATGTCGCAGTACGGAGAGGGAGTCGGACGTGTCAGTGGACGTCCGAAAAACGCCGCTCTGGAATCGCTTGAGGAGCTGCGCAAAATACCAGGCTTCAATGATGACGAAATTTTTAATGTCTTCGCGCCTTATTTTACAATCTGGCCGATCGCGCCGAAGGACAGCAAGTTGCTCGACATCAATGTTGCAAAAATTGAACTTTTGTCCGCCTTGGTGACCCCTCCGGAACGTGAGATTGAGGATACTATTGTCGACAAAATTGAGGACAAGCGCGCCGAGGGTGTGACAGTTTCAAAGCCGCAGGAACTCAACGACCTGATCGCGTCACAGGAGCGAATGACAACTGAAATTAGGTCGCGCGTGCTGGGCTGGAAAACCCAGCTTTACCGAGTGAACGTCCGTGGTGTGTCAGGCAAAGTGGAACGGACCTATCAGTTGATTGTCGAGAAGAATATTTCAGCCGTCGACAATCTGCGCAAAGACAAAAAAGACGCTGCCGCTGCGCCCGCTCCGACGCCGTCAGCAGATGGAGCCGCGGCAGATTCTGCGGGTGGTGACCCTGCAGGCGGAAGCAAGATTCCGGACTCTCAAAAGGCTCCCTTCCGCGTTGTTTATCAAAGATTTCTCTGAGGCTTGAATGATTATCAGACTGTTTCTCGCCATCATTGTTTGGCTTTGCATAACCAGTCTGGTGCATTTCTATCTGTTTCAACGTGCAATTGATCCGCTGCTTGCACCGCATCAGCACGGCATCGGTCTTTCGGTGATGGCCGGTCTTTGGGCGATGACCGTTTTTGGTTTTCCAGTCGCACGCGCTGTACCGCGCCGTATGCGAAGCCTGCTTGAAATGTTCATGTTTACCTGGATGGGGTTTGCCTACTTGCTGATGC
>JBEDKY010000056.1:0-2748 GCA_041171905.1 Pseudomonadota bacterium | reverse complement strand
TGCGGATAGTTTTCGCTTACGACAAGCAGACGCGACAAGGCCGAGCCGAGTTCCGACTGCGCCTGCTGAAATTTTTGCAGCGAAGCGGCGTCGTTGAGATTGACCTGCATCTGTGTCGCCTTAGCGCGTGCGTTCACGACAGCTTCGAGGGTTTCTTTCTCCTGTGCCGCTGCTCCTTTGACAATTTCTACCAGGTTCGGAATGAGATCAGAGCGACGTTGATATTGATTCAATACCTCAGCCTGCGCAGCATCGACCGCATTCTTTGCTTTGGGAATGCTCTGCAAACCGCAGCCGGATACTGACAGCGCCGCTGCCGCGAGCGCGGCAACTGAAATTGTGGTTCTGAGTTTGGCTGCCTTTTTTTTCATTCAGAAGACTCCTTTTGCATCGAAACGTACTTGCAATCATCAATAGCCTGGTTCCTTCGGCTGAAGATTCACCAGTCGCCGCCGGCTCCGCCTCCGGAAAAGCCTCCGCCTCCGCCAGACCAGCCGCCGCCGCTTCCTCCACCGGACCAGCCGCCGCCACCACCATACCAGCCGCCACGGCGTCCGGCCCAGCGACCGTGCCCGCCTCCTTGCACTTTTCCAAGGGCCGAGAGAATGAGTGCAACGATTAAAAAGAAAAAGAATACGACGAAATTGACTGGTTTTCTCTCTATCACACTGTTTTGCGGGAGCAGAGAAGAGTCAACTGAAGAGAGTCGCGCAACCTCGCGAATGACTGCATGAACTCCAGCGGCCGGCTCGCCACGGCGCAATGCCGGTGCCAACTGCGACCGGAGCAAACGCCCCGCGGAAACATCGGGCAGTGCGCCCTCGAGTCCGCGACCGACGTCCAACCGAAATCGTCTTTCCTGGCGTGCGATCAGCAGAATGAGTCCGTCGTCTTTGCCACTGCGGCCGAGTTTCCACTGATCGGCTGCACGGATGGTGACACTTTCAATCGGCTCTCCCTCAAGCTCCGGCAGAGTCCATACTTGGAGTTGCGGCCCGCCGCCGTCAAACAATGCTCGGACGCTCTGGCTGAGAGTTTGTTCATCGGAGGATGCAAAGAGGTCGGCCTGATCAATGACCGGCGAACTCAAAGGCGGTATGGGTACTTCGGCTTGGGCTTTTTGTGCAAGAAAACAAACGGTCGCTAGTGCGACCGTGCGTAAAATCCTGCCCTTGGGCAGACGATATGGAACAGAACTCATGCAGCACAACCTCGTCAGGGTGCCGATTGGCTCCATGACTTTGGCACAGGTGCGCTGACATTTCCAGCACCATCATATCCACGAACGCACAACAAGAACTTTTTCGTTGTTCCCGCCGCGACGGATGTCGAGAAAACAATCGGGTTGTCGACGAGTTGTTTGTTGACGTTTTCTTTAAGCTTGCTCAGCTTGTTACTGTAACCGCTCTGCGGGCAGGTCGTGCTCTCAACAACGACAAAGTCGTAAGCATCAACCTGCTCGCCGTTGGTCACAGGAATGATGCTGACCTTCGAATCAAGCTTTGCCGATTTGATGGTGCCAGCCGGTGCGCCCACGGTGTTAAATTTGGGAGGAGTGGTGTCAAGCGTCCATGCCAAAGAAGTAGGTTCTGTAGCGAGCTGTTCATTGCCGGCTCTGTCGCGGGCAACAACACATAAAACTCTGTTGCCATCAGTGCCCGCGATGTTGATCGTCTCTGGTGCGTCTGGTGAGATATTTTTCAATCCTGAAAATTTTGCATTTGCACAAGACGTTCCGGCGATCAGGGCAGTTTTGTAGGAGACCACGTCTCCCCCAGTCGAGACGACGAGCTTTGCCGAGCGTGCGTTGCTTCTGCTTCCCGCGATGATCGACGGTGCGGTCAATGTGAATTCCGCTCTGGGTCGGCTGATGTCGAATATCCAACTCATCGCCTGAATTTCCGATGAATTGCCCGAGGCGTCAGTGGCGAAGATGCAGACTTTCAGCGGTTGTCCGTCATCGGTGTCCGATGCAACATTGGTGAATGTCCGCGTCGCGATCCCTATATTGTTGCCAGTCGCTGGTACGTTGACCGAGGCATAGGCTCCGTTTGCGGACTTTTGCGGGCACGTCGTGTTGGCACCTTTAAGCACTGTCGTCGCAAAAGACACTCGAATGGCATCTTCCTGCGCACTGTACTCTCCGTTTCTTTTGACGTCGACTCGCGCAGTGAAGGTGCGGAGATTCGAGGTGACCGTCGGAACATTTGAAATGGTCATTGTTGGAGCGGTTTCATCATGAAAGAATTGGAAACGGCTGGGCTCAGTTTGAGCCGCAATAATACCACTATTTTCGTCTTTCTCGAAACCAAGAACACACAAGGTATGTATGCCGGTGTTTATTGCCAACGGATTTTTTTGCAGCTTGACTGCAATACCAGATGGACCTTCGAAGAGGGAAGTGTCTTCGTCGCATAATTTTCCACCAACAAAGTATTTGAATTTATATTCAAATGACGAGGTCTCTTTGTTTAAAATTGATTCAATTGTGACAGGTATGCCGGGTTTGTTGGAATCCACGAGCTGCTTCTGATTTGCGGGCTGCTTTAGTTCAAGAGAGTTCTTCACTTTTGTCGGAAGGCTGGCGACAACGTTTTCTTTGAACCAAGTCACACCTGTTGCACCAGATTGTGTGCCTGCCGCATTTTCAAGTTTGAGGCAAAAACGGTACCAGCCCTTCTGAATAATTTGGTCAATATTAACCGTCTTTGAAAACGGGACAGCCATCACCGAATCAAAGTTGCAGGC
>JBEDKY010000055.1:0-11439 GCA_041171905.1 Pseudomonadota bacterium | reverse complement strand
GAAGCCAGCGGAGAAATTGCGTTTCAACCATTTTACTCCCGTTTTGGCAGAGGCAGCGGCGGCGGACGTTTGATTGTGGATGTGTCTGCTCAAAGCTCGGAGCTTTGCCGCAACTTTTTGCGCGGACGCCGCATTGGAATTGTCGACGCAGTCTGGAAGGCGATGAAAAAAGCTGCCGATTCACAACAATTTCATGTGGCGGCTCAGATGCGTGACCGCTACCTGGCTCTTCACGAACTGCAAAATCAATTGCGGCGCTCACGCAGGTTGATTCGTGGTTTTCGCAACATCCGCATCGATGCTCCCGCGACTGGATCTATTCCTGAACGGACGTTTGTGGTCCGTCGCTTTCAGGTGTGCGGATTTGAGATGAAAACGGCGGAGAATTTTTTTGCAAATGAATTCCCCTTTGCCGAAATATTCAGAGATGCGGTTGAGCATTTCCGGCGGGAGTTTTCTGATTGCGGTGAGATTGAAAGTCTGAGGGTAAATTTTGAATTTTTGCGTTTGATGTTATGGTGGCACGGAAATCGCTCCGAAAGAGAACAAACCGATTCGGGTTCGTGAACTGTTCGGGTGCGCACGCTCAGCGGCAGAATCAATTTATCGAGGACAGGAATATGGGTTTAGTTCGGCGTTCGAATCTCGGATGTTCAAATCTTCCTTTGCGGGCGCTGTGCTCGCTTTTGGTTGTTTGCGGCGGAGGACTTGGCCTTTCTTCCGAAGCTCTTGCGGTCACGGCACAGGTCAGCGGAGAAGCGGCTGTGGTAGGCGAGTTTCTCTCAAGCATGCCTCCAAAGGGTGCAGAGTTTAGAGGGCTGCGCCGTGGAGTTCGCGTGCCGTTGGGACTTCGACTTGAAGGTCGGGCTTCGAGCAACGTCAGCGTGTTTTTGGATTTGCGTTACAATGCCAATCAATATCCCGAAGTCGCATTTCCGCTCGGCAACATGGAAGACACTTCGGCTGGAGCCAAAACAACTGGCAACGATGTGAATCATCCATTCAGCAAATTTGGTGGTCGCGGTGAAAAACGCGAGTGGCTCAAGGTGAATCAGGCATTTGTTCAGTATGACAGCGGCGATGCCGGCCGCTTCCGCGCGGGTCGCATTCCCCGGACTTGGGGATTGGGCATCTGGCTAGATGACGAATGGAAGCCCGAGGGTGGAACCCGCTCCACTTCAGACGCAATCTCATACACGCTCGACTTTCCTTCCGAGCTGTTGGCAACTGTTTATTGGGAAAAGATCTCTGAGGGCAGTTTGAGCTCGGATACGGATGATGCCGACGCACTCACGGGCGAGATCGTTATCGGTGACCGCGGAACCGATGGCTCTTCGTCAGGATTGAGCAGAAAGCTCGGACTCGCATTCAGTAAGTACGATCACAAAGACTCTTCCACCGAACTCAAGATTCTCGATATTTTCGGAGTTTTTTCCTTGGGCCGCGCAGGTTTTGAGGCTGAATTGAATTGGCCTACGGGTAAATCCCGTTCGCTGAATTACGCATCTGCTGGCGGTGAAGCTGTGAATCCAGATGGCTCGGCGCTGTCACGTGATTCTCAATCGTTGGAAGGTTTGAATATTTTGATGCGCGCCCGCTATCAGCTGGGCGGAGGTGTTTCTGCACCCGACCGCACGATCAAAATCTCGCAAACTGACGCATCACGCCAGCGAATTCCGACAAGTCAGGTGGGCGAATCGCAAATCCTCGGACTCACAGCCGGCTACAGCCGGGGTGACGCGGACGCGTTCGACAATGTGAAAAATAAGGACACAAAGGTCACCGGAATCCCGATGCATCCCAACGTCCGCCCAGCGTTTCTCATGTTCAATCCGTTGTCTGCAGACAAGGCCGGAATGCCTGGAGCGATTGTGCGCAACGTTCTATTTGCGCGCGCCGAGTATAGCTACGAATCTGCGGGAGTGGGCATGTTGACCCCTGCAGTAATTTTCGCGCGTCTCGATCAGACAAACACAAAAGCCACCGTCGCGGACACAAACGTCGGTGGAAACAGCAATCTGGGTTTTGAGTTCGACCTCAATTATTCCTACCGAACGGTCGACGGCCTGCGGATCTCACTCGACGGTGGACTCTGGGTTCCCGGCGGAGCTTGGGAAACATCAGGCGTGAAGCCCGAAACTGTTTACGGTATCAGAGCGACTGCGGCGACCTTCTTTTGAAGACTCTCACAGTCCGCGGATGAAGTTAGACGGGTCGACGCGTCTGCCGCCGACTTCAACTTCGTAATGAAGGTGCGGGCCTGTGGTTCTGCCCGTTGCGCCCACGAGTCCAATCAAATCGCCCTTGGACACGCGTGTCCCTGTTTTGACAAGAATCTTGGATGCGTGTGCGTAGCGTGTTGTCACTCCGAATCCATGCGCAATCTCGATAAAGTTTCCATAGTCTTCAGCCGTGCCGGCACGGATCACAGTGCCGCTCGCAGCCGCTCGGATGGGTGCTCCCATCGGTGCGGCAATATCCACGCCTTGGTGCATCTTGGCTTCACCCGTAAATGGGCTTGAGCGCTTTCCATAGAACGAAGTCACAAAACCTTGAACGGGTGAAATGGTCGGCGTTTGCGACAGCCGCACCCGATATCCCTGCAGCTCTTTGAGGAGTGTACTGAGGCCCTGCAGTTGGACCGAGCTCTTGTCGCGGATGTCGGTCAGAGCCGCGAACAGTTCTCTGAATTCAAGATTTTCTGTGTTCACATTGCTGCCGACTGCCTGCGCGGGCAAATCAATTTTCTTATCTTCTTCAGCGAGTGAGTCACCCGTGGGCGTTTGCCCTCTCAGGCCTGCGGTTTTGTCGTTTTGCTGGGTGAGGTCATTCTTGATTTTTGACTTTGCGCGGAAACTCAGCGCGAAAGCGCCCGACTTTTTTTTTTCGCTGCGCGGATCAAGGCTCGCGGCTTCCTGACGCACCTGATCGGAAATGTGGTCGACCTGAACCAAATTGGATTTTACTTCTTGCAGTTTCGCGACCAGAGCAGCCGCCTCTGAACGGATGGCTACGTTTTCGGCGCGCAGTCGCTCATATTCGACATGAAGCGAAGCCATTTTCACCAAGTTTGCAGACAGGGCGCTGACAAGGCCCAGCAGTGCGCAGATGATTGCCAGTGAAGCATAGAGAAAGACTTTTGGGATTCGAATGCGTCGTGACGTTGCGCTCTCGTTGGGAATATAGATGAACGTTACGCAGGGCAGGCGTGAAAACCAACCAGTCTGACCACCGACAGCTTTGGGTGGTTTGGACTCGTATGGTTTATGGTTGTAATGCCCTTTGCCCGACACAATCTCTCTCCTTTTCCCTATTGCTGACCAGAGATCGGCTGACATTTCTTGGAACTTGAATGCACAAACTGCGTTTCCGTCAAAACAACAACGGTTTTGCGCTCGTCGCGGCCCTAAGAGTCCAATGCGACTATAATAACCGTGATGTTGTCCTCGCCGCCCCGCTCTTTGGACAACTCAACCATGTGCTCGCAAACCCACTCAAGGTCGTCTTCCATCATCAGGTCCGCCATTTCCCGCTCGCTGATTTTGTTGGACAGGCCGTCGCTGCATAACAAGAAGCGGTCACCGCGGAACGGTTGAAAGCTGAAGACGTCGACCTCTTCATCTTCCTGATAGCCCACACATCGTGTGATCACACTCTTCATCTGGGCTGCTGCAGGGGAGTCGGGCGCTAGCACACCGGCCTTGACCTTTTCTTGAAAAAGACTGTGATCGTTGGTGATTTGGTAGAGGAGACCGGCTCTCAACAGGTAGCAACGACTATCTCCGACGTGCGCCACCAATGCCCTTGAACTTCCGAGTTTGACGGTGTCACTGGACAGCTGAACTGGAAGCCAGAGCGCGGTCGTAGTGGTGCCCATGCCGCGCAGGTGGGGCATTTCCAATGAGCGCGAATAAATGTTCAGACTCGCGGTATTAATCGCCTGTTTGAGAATTGTCTCTCGGGTGGTTTGGTCTGAGCAAAAGAGGTCGCGGAAGCGCGACGAAACCTCCGCCTCAAGCGTTTCTACAGCCAAATGGCTGGCCACTTCCCCTCCGGCCCGTCCGCCCATACCGTCGGCAACCAGAAACAAGCCGATCGAAGGGTCGGCGAGATACGAGTCCTGATTATTTTCGCGCACCATTCCTACGTCTGTGCGAAGCGTATGGCGCAGTTGCAGTCCGTTCCATTCGCTGAGCGAACGTTTTGCATTTGCCATTGGCTGGTTGCGCATGCCCATGTGGGTTCCTTTCAACTGACAAATCCAACTGCCCTCAGTTTGATTGATGTGCTGAAAAGGAGGGCAGAGCCGTCGGCGCCGTCTGTCAAAGTTGACAGGCGGCAAAAGCTGCCTGCGCAGAAAAACAGCAGAGATGACGAAACAAGATGGTCAGGTGGTGACCTGAGCATAAGAAGAAGGGGATGGCCTGGTCGGCAGGATTCGAACCTGCGACCATCGGATTAGAAATCCGATGCTCTATCCAACTGAGCTACGACCAGACCCTTCTGGCTTATCACACCGCCATTGTGTTGCAAGTGACGGGGACGCCTCAGAATGAGCGGAGCTCGGATAATCGAAATCATCAAGCGTTCGAACATCGTGAGCCAAGCCGATTTGGCGCGCGCTCTCGAATTCTCGAGCCGCGATGCGATTCCGCTGCCGCTATTCCTTTTGCGCAACAAATTGGTCGCCGAAGATCAGCTGATGAGGATCCTTTCCGAGGGGCTTGGCGGACTTGAAGTCGTCGCACCCGACAAGATGGAGATCGAACAGTCAGTTCTTGCGAGTGTCCCCAAAGAGCTGGTGCTCCAGCATCGGATTATTCCGATCAATCGGATTACGAACAACCTGATCGTAGCCGTCGGCGATCCGACCAACCTTGGCCTGTTTGACGCAATATCGGCGAAACTCGGCGTGAAGCTCAGGCTCAAGCTGGCGAGTGATTTATCGATTCAGAATGCGATGAATCGCTATTACGGAGTCAGTGAAGAGGCTGCAAAAATTGCCGCCCAGCAAAAGAGTGCTGCTCAGTCGCGGAGTCAAGCCGGCAGCCGAAGTGCGGGAATCAGTTCGGCCGCAGCGACTGGCAACGAAAGCGGCGAAAGTTACGTCATAAGCTACATCGAGCGCTTGATGCTCACCGCTGCACAACGCCGTGCAAGTGATATTCACATTGAGCCATTCGAGTCGAACATGCGCATCCGCCTGCGTGTCGACGGCTCGTTGCTTGAATATAAACCGCAGCCGCGATTTGAATTTCGGGATGCGATTCTCTCGCGTGTCAAATTGATTTCCGGACTTGATATTTTCGAAAAGCGCCTTCCGCAAGACGGCAACACCAAACTGGACATTCCAGGTCTTGGTAAAATGGACTTTCGCGTCAGCAGCCTGCCGTCTGTGTGGGGAGAAAAAATAGTTCTCCGTCTTTTGGACAAAAGTAACCTTCAGCTCGACATGACGCAGCTCGGCTTTGACACCGTTCAGCTCGATCAATTCAAGGACTGCATTTTGAAACCGTTCGGAATGGTGATTGTCACCGGCCCTACAGGTTCCGGCAAAACGACAACATTGTATTCGGCGCTGAATGAATTGAACCGCATCACGGACAATGTTGTCACGGCAGAGGATCCGGTTGAGTTTACCATTCCGGGAATTTGTCAGGTCAACGTCCGGCCAGATATTGAGTTCACCTTTTCCAAGGCGCTCAAAGCGTTCTTGCGTCAGGATCCGGATGTCATCATGGTGGGCGAGATCCGCGACCTCGAAACCGGTGAGATTGCCATGAAGGCGGCGCTCACAGGCCACATCGTCCTTTCAACTCTTCACACCAACAACGCAGCAGAAAGCATTGAGCGTCTGCGAAATATGGGAATCGACCGATTCACGATTGTGTCTGCGCTCAACTGTGTGGTCGCCCAGCGCCTCGTCAGAAAGATTTGCAACGATTGCCGCATCGAGGATCCGGTCCCGGCAGAGAAACAAATCGCACTCGGCTTGCCCGAGAAGTACGTCGGAAAGTTCAAAATATACAAGGGTGCGGGCTGCGAGACGTGCAACAATACGGGTTACAAGGGGCGCGCTGCGATCTATGAGGTGCTTGTTGTCAACGAGCCTGTGAAGCGTGCGATTGTCGACAATATGACTGCCTTGGACCTCAAAAGAATTGCAATGGCAAACGGAATGCAGACACTTCGGCAGAGTGCATGGAAAAAAGTTTATCGCGGAATTTCGACGATCGATGAGCTCGTCGAAGCAAGTGGTTCTGACGATGACACAATGACATCCGGCAAGTCTGAAACATTAAGGAGTGCGTGAGATGACAACGCGCATTACGCTTCAGCAGCTACTCAAAACTCAGGCGGAACAGAATGCGTCCGACCTTCACATCAGCGTGGGCACACCTCCGCAGTTACGTATTCACGGCGAATTGTGCCCGGTCAAGGTTGAACCGCTCTCGTCGGTGGATACCGAGTCGCTTTGCTATTCTGTGCTGACCGAGGAACAGCGGAGGATTTTTGAGGAGAGCCGCGAGATCGACTTGTCCTTCAGCGTCAAGGGCGTCGCACGCTTCCGTGCGAACATTTTCAGGCAGAAATCGGCAGTAGGCGGAGTTTTTCGACTTATTCCACACCAGATTCGCACATTCGAAGAGCTTCGGCTGCCGCAAGTTGTTGGCGGTCTGTGTGATCTCAGCCGTGGCCTGGTTCTGGTGACGGGAGCAACAGGAAGCGGTAAATCGACAACCCTTGCTGCGATGATCGATAAGATAAACCGGGAGGTTGCCGGTCACATTTTGACTCTCGAGGATCCGATTGAATTTTCGCACGAGCACAAGCGCTGCGTTGTCAACCAGCGTGAGGTTGGTGCCGATACCATGTCCATTACGCGCGCGCTCAAGAGCTCGTTGCGACAGGACCCCGACGTCGTGCTGATCGGAGAAATGCGCGATTATGAAACCATTTCAGCAGCACTGACGATTGCCGAGACGGGACATCTGGTGTTTGCGACGCTTCATACGAACTCCGCAATTACGACCATCAACAGAATTATCGATGTATTTCCTGCTCATCAGCACAATCAGGTGCGCACTCAGTTGTCGAGCACCCTGCAGGGAGTGCTGAGTCAGCAGCTTTTGCCATGTGCAACCGGCGGCCGTGTTCTGGCGCTTGAGGTGTTGATACCCAACGCGGCCATCCGCAGCCAAATCCGTGAAGATAAAATTCACATGATTTACCAGAGCATGCAGATGGGAGGCGAAAAAACCGGCATGCAGACGCTCAATCAGAACTTGGCATTGCTCGTGCAGAAACGTGCGATCTCTGTTGATACCGCGATGAACGCAGCATACGACCCAGAGGAGCTTAAGAGTTTGCTCGCACGGGTTGGCGTCGGAAAAGTGGGATGATTCAATGAATCAGGCGGGTGACCAGCATGGCATTTTTTGAATACGACGGCCGAGACAGAGCAGGCCGCCGCCAGCGTGGCCGTCTTGAAGCGAGAAACGAAGCTGAGGCGCGTCAGCTGGTAAAGTTTATGGGACTCCCGCCTGGCAGTCTCAAAGGCGCAAATAAGCTTGCGCTTGAATTGAAGCTTCCTCCCCAATTGCAGAAATTTTTTGACCAGCGCGGAGTCAAAGACAGCGATCTCGTGACCTTTACCAAACAGCTCTCGGTCATGATTGATGCGGGTGTGTCGGTTATCAAAGGGCTCGAGATTCTCGGCGAACAGGCACAAAATCCCGTGATGAAGCGTGCTATTCAGGAAGTCCGAGGAAAAGTCGAACGCGGACAGGATTTGAGCGATGCGCTTGCCAGTGTGCCGTCGGTTTTCGACAACCTTTATTGTTCGCTGGTGCGCGCCGGCAGTACATCCGGACAGCTCGACGTCATTCTGAAAAGGCTCAGCTCCTACATTGAAAAAAATGCAAAGCTCAAGCGGCAGTTGTTTGGGGCGATGTTCTATCCGGCAATCATCATTCTTCTCGCCACCGCGCTCACTGGCTTTATGCTGCTCGTTGTGGTGCCGATGCTTGCCACGACATTTGTTGAAGGCGGTCAGGAACTCCCTGGCCTGACACTCGCTGTCATCAATGCGAGTAATTTTCTGCGCGATAACTTTTTTTTCATTGTGCTTATGATCATCGCCGGAGCCTTCTTATTCAGACGCTGGGTCAGTACTCCGGTCGGGCGTTACCAATGGGATTCAATTCTTCTGCGTATTCCGCTCATCGGTACGCTGGTCAAAAAAATCAGTCTGGCTCGTTTTGCCAGCACTACATCCACGCTCGTTGCCTCGGGTATCGGCATCACCGATGTGTTGCAGACAGCCTCTGCAGTGCTTGGCAACAAGGTCTTGGAAAAGGGAATTCTGCGGGTCCGTGATGCCGTCATTCAGGGTAAGGGCATGGGTGGACCAATGTCCGAGGAAGAATTCATTCCGCAGATGGTTTCCAGCATGGTCGCCATCGGTGAAGCCTCGGGCCGGCTCGACATCATGCTGCAGAAGGTTTCTGATTTTTACGAAGAGGAAGTCGATGTGGCGATGGCAGCCGTGCTCAAGGCAATCGAGCCGCTGCTGTTTGTCGTCATCGGAGGAATCGTTGGTGTCATTTTGATCGCGATGTACCTGCCGGTGTTTGATTTGGCTTCGGTCGGCGGGTGAGCGGTTCGGCGTTTTGCGGATCCTCGGGCCAGTAATGTCGCGGATAGCGCCGCGACATTTCTTTTTTGACATCCGGATAATGATTTTTCCAGAAGCCCGCGAGGTCGGTGGTGACTTGCACTGCCTGACCATTGGGTGCAAGCAGGTGAACCGTTACGGGAAGGCTGTTCTGCAGTAGCCTGGGAGTGCTCATGGTGCCGAAAAAATCCTGCATGCGGGAAGAAATCCACGGCGGCTGGCCCGCCACATAATGCACCTCGGTCCTGCGTCCGGAGCCGAGTGTCAGGCGCGCGGGAAGCTCACGGTCGAGAAGTCTCTTCAGCTCCCACGGGATGAAGGAATCGATGTAATCCTGCAGCTCCTCGGCGCGTATGTCCGCGTAGGATTTTTTTCCCTCGCATATGTGCACAAGAAAGAGTTCGAAGTCGTCGCCGCTGATTTCCAGCGCATCTATTTCTGGAAAACGTTGTCTGAGAAGTGCCATCCGCTGGGTAAAGTATTCGAGCGGCTTGGCTGATTCAAAAGGTTTGGGCCAATCTGTTTTGAGTTGCTGAAAGAGGATTTGTTCGGAGTCCGCAGGGGCGGCCTGCGACTGTTTTTCCTCGAGTGTGATTCCCTCGAAGACGACTCTTTCCGCGCTGCGCACGCGTTCGCTTTGGGAATCCCAGACGGAGACACTCTCGCTGCGAACTTTATTTCGCAGGCAGACTTTCAGAACCTGCGCACTCAGGCCCGCAGCGGTGGTGATTTCGGTTATAAAATGTGTCGATCCCTGTCTGCGGATTTGTTCCGCCTGTAAGGCAATCGCGAACGAGGACTCTTGTACCGTGCTTGATTTGGAAAGCAGTCCGAGTCCGCCTCTGGCAAAAATGGCTTCAACGTTGGCCTTTTGTGAGCTTTTGTTGCGTCTGATTGCGACAACCCGATCGGGAAATCCGCTGAGCAGCTCGCGTGCAAATGGACTCGCATCGGCAAATTCCATCCCGCCTGTTTGCAGTTCACCTTTTTTGGCATGTGTCAGATGCATCAGTGAGTCATAGCTTTTTTCGATCTTCTTGAGTTGGGAAGGATCGATGAGCTCACGTTCCGAGCGTGAGATGCTCTCGGGGTGATGGCGAAGCCTGTCAAAAAGGGATGCCTGATAAGTTAGGTCACAGTCGGTGTGTGTTTCTGCATCGTCTTGGCTCTTTTTGAGCAGCATGCCCTCGTTGAGCAAACTCACGAGCAAACAGGATTCACGCAAGGTTCCCAGCCTTTGAGCTTCGCAAAGAATGCGGCCGAGCCTGGGGCTCAACGGCCAGCGGACAATCTGGTCGCCGATTTCGGTGAGATTATTTTTGCTGTCGATGGCTCCCAGTTCCTTCAGCAACACATGCGCAGAAGCCAAACTTTCGGCAGGTGGTTTTTCAAGCCATGGAAGGTCGGCGAAGCTGTTTTGCCAGGCCGGAAAAAGCTTGCGGCAGGCGCTCATCACCTCGAGCATGGACTGGGCGAGGTCGGTTCTCATCAATTCAGGCTTTTCATGTGCGACTCGACCCGTGAATTCGGCACGTGTGTAAAGCCGTTTGGCAACACCTGCAGATGTGCGTCCGGCACGTCCGGCACGCTGAGTGCAGCTGGCCTGACTGATGGGTTTGATGTCGAGCGTCGGCAGGCCGTTCCAATGCGCATAACTGGCAACTTTTGCGAGACCGGAATCGACAACGCCCGTCACCCCAGGAATTGTCACGCTGGTTTCAGCGACGTTGGTTGCCAAAATGACTTTTCTTTTGTCGTGCGGCTGAAATATTTTTCGTTGTTCAGCAACGGGCAGTTCGGCGCGCAATTCGAAAACATCAAACTGCGGTTTGAGGGTTGATGTCGAGAGCGCCTGCGCGGAGCGGCGGATGTCGGCTGCTCCGGCAAGGAAAACAAGTATGTCGCCCGCACAGCGCGGGTCTTTGAGCAAAGACTCAACCGCAATCACGACCCGCCATTCCAATGGCCTGTCGTCAACTGATGAGTCGTACTCTATTTCGACAGGAAAGGTTGGAACATCAGCCTTCAGCAGATATGCGTCGGGAATTTTTTCGAGCAATTTTTCGGTGTCGAGAGTCGCCGACATAATGACGAGCCGCAGGTCGGGCCTGACTTCGGACTGCAGCCAGCGGGTGAGCGCGAAGGCAACATCCGAGTGCAGGTGGCGTTCATGAAATTCGTCGAGGATGATTGTGTCGATGTCATTGAGTTTTGGGTTTGCCAGCAGTGTTCTCAGGAAAAGCCCTTCGGTCATGAAGATGCAGCGCGTCTGCGGACCTACGACTTTCTCGTAGCGGATTTGAAAACCGACATCCTGTCCCGTGTTTTGGCCGAGTTCTTCGGCAACGCGCTCGGCGGAAAGTCGGGCTGCCAGCCGGCGCGGCTCGAGGATGATGGTCTTGCCCTGCCGCGCTCTCAGAATGAATTGCGGAATGCGTGTGGTTTTACCGCTGCCCGGAGGAGCTTGTAGAATCACCGTCTGGTGCGAATTCATCGCTTGAATAAATTCGGCTTCAAGTGCGTCGATAGGAAGTTTGATGAGCTGATTCACGTGAGTTCCATTTTCGGTTCAGGCATGATTCACAGTCAGTCAGCCGGTGAATTTTTCATGCGCGCAAAAAGTTGCTCCGCATTGAACGAAGTCATTTCTGCGAGCGCCTCGGTGCTCACTCCGCGCAGTCCGGCAATGCAGGCGGCGACATCGGAAACCCATGCAGGTTCGTTTTGTTTTCCGCGGTGCGGAACGGGGGCCAGATATGGGC